>NZ_JAPTFO010000119.1:0-7676 GCF_030985515.1 Stenotrophomonas sp. Sm10 | reverse complement strand
GCCGGCCGCTGGCCGGCAACGCGACCTTCCCTACGAAATCCGCTTCTCCAACCGCCGCATCACCGCCAGCACCAGCACGCACAGCACGCTCACCCCGATCGCGATCACGTACTTGCTGATACCCACCGCAATCCCGATGGCCGCCGCCATGATCAGCGAGCTGGCCGTGGTCAGCCCGCTGACCTGGTCCTCGCGCGAGCCGCGCAGGATGGTGCCGGCAGCAACGAAGCCTACGCAGGCCACCACGGCCTCGATGAGGCGTACCGGGTCGACCTGCAGCAGGTCGCGGTAGCGCTCCTGCTGGAAATGTTCGGCCACCGAGTCGCCGAGGCCAACGATCAATGCTGCTGCTCCGGCAATCAGCATGTGCGTACGCAGGCCAGCGGCGTGCTTGCCCATCTCGCGCTCGACGCCGAGCACGCCGCCGAACAGCATCGCTGCGGCAACGCGCAGCAGGATCGAGACATCCTGGGTAAGTTCCATGGCAAAGCTCCGGAATTTTCCCGGAGCGTCGCGCGACGATCGTGGGACGGCGGTGAAGGCGATGGCACGCCTTCTTCACCGCACGCTTTCATCCACGCATGGCGTGGATCTACTGACCGCATTCGCTCACTGCGCCAGATAGCCACCATCGATGGCATAGTACGCGCCGGTCGCGAACGAGGCATCGTCGCTGGCCAGCCAGGCTACCAACGCGGCCACTTCCTGCGGCGTACCCAGCCGCTTCAACGCGTGCCGCCCTTCCAGCGTGGCGCGCACCTTCGGGTCCATCTTCTCCAGCAGCGGTGTGCTGATGAAGCCCGGCCCCACTGCGTTGACACGGATGCCGTCGCCCGCATGTTCCCACGCTGCGGTCTGGGTCAGCCCGACCACGCCGTGCTTGGCCGCCACGTACGCGGTGGAACCGGCATAGCCCACCTGGCCCAGGATCGAGGCCATGTTGATGATGCTGCCGCCCGTGCCGGCCGCGCGCATGGCCTGGATCTGCGCACGCTGGCACAGGAACACGCTGGTGAGGTTGACATCGATCACGCGCTGCCAGCCATCAATCGGATAATCGCCGCTGCTGGCCGCCGGCCCGCTGATGCCGGCGTTGTTGACCGCCACGTGCAGGCCGTCGAGTTCCTTGATGGTGCGCTGCACCGCCGCCTCCACCGCTGCATCGTCGGTGACGTCCAGCGCGATGCCAATCGCCTGTGCACCGGCATCGCGCAACTGCGCCACGGTGGCATCCACCGCATCCTGCTTCAAGTCCCAGACCGAGATCCGCGCGCCGGACGCCGCCAGGGTCTGCGCCACGGCCAGACCAATGCCGGACACACCGCCGGTCACGATCGCGGTCTTGCCGGTGAGTTGGTAGTCAATCATCTGCGTTCTCCGTCGGTGGGGGGTATCTAAGTGGCCTGCAACAGCCAACCGCCCCACCCTACGCGCGCGCCCGTGACGGCCAGGCTGACATCGCATCTTCAGGTGATCGTTCCAGCCATAAGACCTCAACTGAAGTTTATGTATGGAATTACGTACGGATATGCATGCAAAACGCCGGCGTATGTTCGGCGGCATTTTCACTTTGGCCGTAATCGCCAATCGTTTTGACCTTATTGAGGTCAAAAGCGCGCGAATCGCGGCGACAATGGGAAACACTTCCAGTTTCTTCGACACATCCAATTCAACCTGTGTTTGCGCAGAGCGATGTCCCGATATTTCACTTTTGCTGATTACCGCCACTTCGGCGAACGCCATGGCTACGACTACCGGATCGAAGGGAGTGAACTGCGCGACGACCAATGGGCAGGGCGTGGCGACGTCCACGAGCAGTCACTGCGCGGTGGCCTGGGCCTGATCGCCTCGGACGTGCACAACCGGTTCACCTACACGGCCACCGCTGTGCACGGTGCCGGCCTGACCATCCGCCTGATGCTGCAGGGCGAAGTGGATGTCCAGTTTCCTCGTCGCAAGGGGTTCACGCTGCGCGCCGGCACAGGCATGACCACAAGTCACCATGAACCTGTTTCCATGGCCGGTCTGCATCCTGGTGGCAGCCACCTGCGCGGGGTCAGCTTGAGCGTACCGGCCGATCTGGACGTGGACATGCTGCGCCTGCCGGCACTGCAACGGGTCCTTCATTCCCCTCTGCAGTGCCGCCACTGGGCCATTCCGCATGCCTTGCTGCCAACGCTCGCCCAATTGTTCGACAGTCCCTGGCAGGACGACATCGATGCGCTGTGGCGCGAAGGCGTGGCCCTGCAGGTGTTGGCCGTCGGCCTCCAGGCCGAGGATATGCAGACCGAGCATGTACGCACACTGCGCGCCGGCCAGCGCGAGCGGCTGGAGCGCGTGCGTGCCTACCTGCATGACGACCCCAGCCATGCCCACAGCCTGATCGAACTGGCCCAGCTGGCCTGCATGAGTCCCAGTTCGCTGCGCCGCCACTTCGCACAGCAGTATGGAAGCTCGGTGTTCGACTATCTGCACGAACAGCGCATGCGCCACGCCGAACAGGGCCTGCGCGAGGACGGCTGGACAGTTGAACAGGCCGCTGCGGCCTGTGGTTACCGCCATCCCAGTAACTTCGCTGCGGCGTTCCGCAAGCGTTTCGGACTGGTGCCCAGCCGCTGGCGCACGGGCCCATCGAAGGTGGACTGAAGGCCCGGGCCCTGGCAGGTGTCGACCTTGGTCGACACGCTCCTGCGCCATCGCGGATGCCGGCCAGCGGCCGGCACTTCCACGTGCTGCCGGGCATGGCCCGGCTTCATCATGAGCAGCTCAATACACCGGCAGATCGATGTAGCTCGCCTGTGCCGCGCTATGCCAGACGCGCTGCGTGGCCTTCTGGTAATCGCCCGGCCTGGCCAGGTAAATATTCGGCACGTAAGTCTGCGGGTTGCGGTCATACAGCGGGAACAGGCTGGACTGCACCTGCACCATCACCCGGTGGCCCTTCTGGAAGGTGTGGTTGGCGTTGGGCAGATCGAAGCGATACGGCAGCACCTGGTTGGCGGCCAGAGGCTTCGGATCGGTGAAGCTCTCGCGGTAGCGGCCACGGAAGATCGCCAGCGACACCGGCAACTGGTAGCCCCCCATCTCCGGCGTGGACGCTTCCTGGTCCGGATACACGTCGATCAGCTTCACCACCCAGTCGCTGTCGGTGCCACTGGTCGAAGCCTGCAGGTGAACCACCGGCGCGCCGCCGATGCGCAGCGGCGCGGTCAGCGGTTCGGTGATGAAGGTCAACACGTCCGGGCGCCCATCGACGAAGCGCTGGTCCTTGACCAGCCAGGTGGTCCACATGTCGCGGTCGCCGAAGCGGACCGGGCGCGGCACGAACGGCACCGGCTTGGCCGGGTCGGACACGTATTCCTCGAAGTCGCCCTCGCCCGCCGCCGGTGCCTGGAACGCCAGCTTGCCGCCGGCGCGCAGGTACAGCGGCTTGCTGCTGGCGGAACAGCCCTTGTCACAGCTGCGCGGCCAACCCTTCAGGCGGTCCCAGTGGTTTTCGCCGGTGTTGTAGATCAGCACCGGTGGCGTATCGGCCTTCGGCGCGCCATCCACCAGGTACTGGTCGAAGAAGGGCTTGAGCACGTCGCGGCGGAACTGCAGCGCGGTATCGCCGTCGAACTTCAGCGCACCCAGTTCGCTGCCGCTGTAGTTCACCTGGCTGTGTCGCCACGGGCCCATCACCAGGTAATTGCGGTTGTTGCCGCTATCGCGTCCTTCCATCGCCTGGTAGGCGTGGTTGGCACCCCACATGTCCTCCTGGTCCCACAGGCCCTGCAGCCACATGGTCGGCACCTTCAGCGGTGTCTTTGCCATCACCGCGTCCAGCGCCTGGCCCTGCCAGAAGCCGTCGTAGGCCGGATGCTCGACCAGCTTCTTCCACCAGGTCAACTGGTCCACGCCGGTGAAACGCGCGTAGTCGCCTGCCGAGCCGATGCGGAGGAAGGTGCTGTAGTCGTCGTAGCCGAGGCTGGGCAGCGACGTACCCTTGCCGCGCTTCTCGGTCTGCATGGCGAAATAGTTGAAGTTGACCTGGCGGAACGCACCGTAGTTGAGCCAGTCGTCGCCCATCCAGCCATCAACCATCGGGCTCTGCGGTGCGGCCACCTTCAGTGCCGGGTGCGGGTCGGTCAGCGCCATCACCACGGTGAAACCCTCGTACGACGAACCGAGCATTCCGACCTTGCCATTGCTCTCCGGCACGTTCTTCACCAGCCAGTCGATGGTGTCCCAGGCGTCGGTGGAATGGTCGACTTTGGTGTTGTTCAATGGCCCGCGCAGCGGCCGGGTCATCACGTAATCGCCCTCGGAGCCATACTTGCCGCGGATATCCTGGAACACGCGGATGTAGCCGCCGTCGACGAACACCTCGTCACCCTGCGGCAACAGGTCGCGCATGCGCGGCGAATCACTGCGGCTGGCGCGACCGGCAGCATCATAGGGGGTCCGGGTCAGCAGAATCGGCGCATTGTGGGCGCCCTTGGGCACCACGATCACCGTATACAGCTTGGTGCCATCACGCATCGGCACCATCACCACGCGCTTGTCGTAGTCGCGACCGACATCCGGGGCAACGAAGGGCTTGCCGCTGATATCCGGGGTCATCGGCGGGGTATCGGCGGCCAGCACGGTGCTGGACAGGCAAAGGGCAATGGCTACAGCGACGGCACGCACACGCATGGACAACCCCTCCCGGCAGGAAAGCCTCAAGCCTACTCCTGCCCCGGGCCGTGAAGTGTGTGCAGGCTTTGCATTCTGCGGTGGATGCGGGTAGGACTGATGGCACATGTGCCGCTACGTTTGCCGACGACAGGTAGTGCCGGCCGCTGGCCGGCAACTTCATGATCCTGCGGCGCGTTACGACGGTTGCCGGCCAGCGGCCGGCACCACCGATCAATCTGCCGTTACCTCATGCAGCGCCAGCCAGCACCAGCGCCCCTGTTCTTGCCTCAGTACCGCCAGCGACTCCCGCCATGCGGGTGCGCCACCGTCGATCGAATGACCTTCGCGATAGCGCAGCACCGCCAGCGGTGATATCGCATCCACCGCCTGCACGGCTTCGATGGAAATCTGCAGCCCCGGCCGCGCGCCATGGCCACCCGCGAACAGTGCCTGCACGGCATTACGGTCCAGCCTGCGACCCGCGATGCCGACCATGCTGAAGTCCGCGCAGAAATGCGCCATCAGATCATCCAGCGCATCCGCAGCCACCTCGGCCCGGAACCAGGCCTGCAGTTTGTCGTGCAGGTGGTGGATTTCATGTTCTGCGGTCGTAGCCATCAAGTGTTCTCCGGTTGCGAAAGGGTGATCCTCTGCGGCCGACGCAGCAACGCCATCGGCAACAGCGTCATTGCGGCGGCCAGACCCAGAGCCACGCTGGTGGCGCGTGCTGGCAGCCACTGCATGGCCAGCGCCAGCAACAGCGCAATGGCGGCAGTACCCAGGCAGAAACTGAGCTGACGGTTGAGGTTCCAAAGGGCACTGGCATCGCCCAGCGCTTCACCCTCCACGCCGTGGAAAGCCAACGTCTGCGCGGTGCTGCTGCACAGGCTGCCACCGGCGCCCATCAGTGAGAACAACAACGCAGCCAAGGTAAAGGCCGGCTGTGGCAGCAGCGCCATCAACAGCAGGCCGCTGGCCTGAAGCAGCATGCCCACGCGTAGTACCGTGGCCGGGCCGAAACGGGCCAGCAGGCGTTTGCTGGCAGTAATCGCCACGGCCGAGGCCAGCGCCCAGGGCAGCATCAACGCGCCGATGCGTGCCGCGCTGTAACCGGCCTGGTGCAGCTGCAGGGTACTGACCAGCTGGCTGCCGATGAACACACCGGGCACTGCCAGATAGACCAGCATCGCCAGGCGCAGGCCCCGATGGGACAGCAGCGACCAGCGCAGCAGGGGCTGCGCCTGCTGCCGTGCATACCGCAGGTGGGCCGCCGCCAACAGCATTGCGATCAACAGCAGTACGGCACCGGCGGCCCGATGGCCGGGTTCACCCAGCCAGGTCAACGCCAGCAGCAGCGCGCCCAGCGCCAGCATCGCGGTGGACAGCGCATAGGCCTGCAGGCGCGGCGCACTGCGCGCGCCATCGGCTGGCATCCACGCCAGCACCAGTCCAATCGCCACCACGGCCAGCGGCAGGCTGGCCCAGAGCACGCCGCGCCAGGACAACCACTGCACCAGCAGCCCACCGAGCGCGGGCGCCAGTGCTGGTACCAGCAGCGCAACCAGCAGGATGCGGCGGGTCAGCGCGCCACGCTGGTCGGGCGTGCACTGCCGGTACGCTGCCGCCTGTGCCACCGGAATCAGCAGGCCACCGGCCAGGCCCTGCAGCAGGCGCCAGCCCAGCAGCCAGCCAATACCCGCTGCTGCGCCGGCCAGCGCAGCGGCAACCGCGAACAGCAGCAACGCCACCAGCAGCAGGCGACGCTCACCACAGCGCGCGGCCAGCCAGGGCGCCAGCGGGATCACCACGCTCAGGCCCAGCATGTAGGCGGTGCCCACCCAGGCCAGGGTGCTGATATCGGCGTGCAGCTCCGCTGCCAATACCGGATAGGCCACCGTGGCGATGAACATGTTGACCAGATCCAGAGCGAACACCAGCAGGAAGATCGCCTCATGGCGCAGGCGGGGAGACGGCATCGGCGGCGCTCCAACAGGGAAGCGGCCAGCATGCCGTGCGGGCCTTGTTGGAAAAACACGACAGCAACTGCAACACTGTCAAATCCACTTTGACAATGAATTGCCATGGTCAGCCTCGATCGCTTCGATATCTTCCGCGCCGTGGTCGAGGCCGGCAGCCTGACCGCTGCGGCTTATCGCCTCGGCCTCAGCCGCGCGGTGGTCAGCTTCAACCTGAAGCGGCTGGAGCAGGAGCTGGGCGTGACCCTGCTGTTGCGCAGTACCCGCCACCTGGCCCTGACCGAGGCCGGCGAACAGTTCCTGCAACACTGCGTGCAAGCACTGGATGCCGCACAGGCAGCCATCGATGCCGCGCGCCGCGACCAGCACCAGCTGCAGGGTGTGCTGCGCCTGACCACCACGCCGGAGTACGCCCAGCTACGCTTGATTGCTGCGTTGGAGGCGTTTCGTGCGCGGCACCCGGCCCTGCAGCTGCACCTGTCGACCTCACCGGCACCGGCCGACCTGATTCCCGAGCGGTTCGACCTGGCAATCCGTCTTGGCCGCCTGCCGGATTCGGGCCTGCACGCCAGCGAACTGGAACGCCATCCACTGTGCCCCGTGGCGGCTCCGTCCCTACTGGCACGCCTGCCCTCTGCCGATGCTGCCGACGACCCCGTGCAGCTGGGCGCCCTGCCCCGCCTCGGTTACCCGCGCCTGGCCGACGTGCCGGTGATCGCGCCTGATGGCAGCGGCGCCCTGTTTGCCACCAACCCGGGCAACGCGGTGGTACGCGTGGATGGTGCCAGCAGCCTGCGCGCGTTCGCCCTGGCCGGCGCCGGGGTCACCGTGCTGCCACGCTGGCTGATCGAGGACGACCTGGCCCAGGACCGGCTGCGCTCGGTGCTGCGCCAGCACCGCTTCCCGCAGCAGAGCGTGTACGCGGTCTACCCGCACAGCACGCAGCCCTCGCCGAAGGTGCGGCAGCTGATCGATTTCCTGCGCGGGTGGTTTGGCAGCGCGCCTGTGTGACTTCCGCGCTCGCCGGGCATGGCCCGGCGC
>NZ_JAPTFO010000118.1:0-7735 GCF_030985515.1 Stenotrophomonas sp. Sm10 | reverse complement strand
CCCCCGCGTCGGCTGCACAGCGCGCTGTCCATGCCGTATTTCTCGTTCGCCCAGCCGCTGATCCCACGGAGCTGAACATGAGCGACATCCAGTGGAGCGACGGCGCTCCCATCTACCGTCAGTTGAAGGAGCGCGTGATCGCCATGATGCTCGACGGAATCCTCAAGCCGGGCGATGCCCTGCCTTCGGTGCGCCAGGTGGCCGCCGACTATCAACTCAACCCCATCACCGTTTCGCGCGCCTACCAGGAACTGGCTGACGAAGGCCTGGTGGAGAAGCGCCGCGGCCTGGGCATGTTCATGACCGAGCAGGCGGCTACGCAGCTGCGAAGCAGCGAGCGCGACCGTTTCCTCAACGAAGAATGGCCGGCGGTCCTGGAGCGCATCCAGCGCCTGGGCCTGAGCCTCGACGAATTGCTGCCCCAGGGGAAAGTCTGATGAAGAGCACTGCAAGTGAAGCGGTCATCACCGCCCGAGGCCTGCGCAAGGCCTACAAGACCACGGTTGCCCTCGACAACGCCAGCTTCAGCATCCCAAGCGGGCGCATCGTCGGCCTGATCGGGCCCAATGGCGCCGGCAAGACCACCGCGCTGAAGGCCATTCTTGGCCTGACCTCGGTGGAGGGGGACCTGAGCGTGCTCGGGCGTGACCCGCGACTGCACCGCGACGAACTGATGAATGACATCTGCTTCATCGCTGATGTCGCCGTGCTGCCGCGCTGGTTGAAGGTCCGCGAAGCGATCGACTTCGTCGCTGGCGTTCACCCGCGCTTCGACCGCGCCCGTTGCGAACGCTTCCTGGCCAACACCAAGCTGCAGCCGAAGCAGCGCGTGCGGGAGCTGTCCAAGGGCATGATCGTGCAGCTGCACTTGGCGCTGGTGATGGCCATCGATGCCCGCATCCTGGTGCTGGACGAGCCGACACTGGGCCTGGACATCCTGTACCGCAAGGAGTTCTACCAGCGCCTGCTGGAAGACTACTTCGACGAACAGAAGACGATCATCGTCACTACCCACCAGGTGGAGGAAATCGAGCATATCCTCAGCGACGTCATGTTCATCCGTGATGGCCGCATCGTGCTCGACGCTGAAATGGACGACGTCGGCCAGCGCTATACCGAGCTGCTGGTCAATGCCGAACAGCTGGACACCGCCCGCGCATTGAAGCCGATCGACGAGCGCAGCCTGGCGTTCGGCAAGACGGTGATGCTGTTCGATGGCGTGCCGCGCGCCCAGCTTTCCTCCCTCGGCGAGACCCGCATCCCGGGCCTGGCCGACCTGTTCGTCGCCATCATGAAGGGGACCTACGCATGAACGCCGTCAACCACCCCGTCAGCCCGATCGGCACCCTGCGCTGGCTGCTCAAGCGCGAGTATTGGGAGAACCGCGGCGGCTTCCTCTATGCACCGTTGATCGCCGGACTGATCTCGCTGGTGATGAGCACCATCGGCATCGCGTTCGGCCTGTTCGCGCTGCATCGTGCCGCGCGCGACGGCGGCCTGCACATCGACGGCGAAGATGTGAACATCAATGGCCTGGACCTGGCGCTGCTCACCCGCGACATCAGTGCCAAGGACCTGGCCGATCTCGGTAACGGCCTCGACCTGACCCTCGTGCTCAGCTCGGCGTGGCCATTCCTGGTCCTGGCCTTCGTGGTGTTCTTCTACTGCCTGGGCGCCCTGTACGATGACCGCCGCGACCGCAGCATCCTGTTCTGGAAGTCGCTGCCGCTGTCGGACACCCAGACGGTGCTGTCCAAGCTGATCAGTGCGCTGATCGTGGCCCCGCTGATCGCGGTGATCGCTGGCATCATCACCATGCTCGGCTTCATGCTGGTCATCAGCATCGTCGCGCTGATGCACGGTGGCAGCCCGATGACCCTGATCTGGGGCCCGGCCAGCCCGTTGACCCTGGCTGCCGGCCACCTGAGCTGGATTCCGGTCTACGCGCTGTGGGCCCTGCCCACCGCCGGCTGGCTGCTGCTGTGCTCGGCCTGGGCCAAGAGCAAGCCGTTCCTGTGGGCGGTGATGCTGCCGCTGTTTGCCGGCGTCATCGTCAGCACCACCAAGATCATGCCGCTGTTCGGTCTGACCACCGGCTGGTTCTGGCAGAACATCGTCGGCCGCCTGCTGCTGGGCGGCGTACCCGGCATGGACCTGCTGTATCGCCTCGGCGCAGGTGAAGGGTCGCGCCGCGATCTGGACTCGGTGGTCAGCCTGATGTCCCCTGCCTCGCAGCTGAAGTCGCTGGCGATGCCGGAACTGTGGATCGGTGCGGCCGTCGGTGCAGTGTTCATCTTCCTCGCCATCCGCCTGCGCAAGCGCGCCGGCGAGATCTGACTCCACCCATCCGGAGGCACCACCCATGCGTTCCCTGCTCGCCTGTTCTGCGTTGTTGCTGTTGCCGCTGTCGGCGCTGGCCGCCGATGCCCCTAACTGCAAGTTCACCGCTGCCCGTACGTTGAAGCTGGAGACATCCGGCGCCAAGGCGGTGGTGTTCGAGGTGAACCAGCATGACCTGAAGGTGGTCGCCAGCAAGGGCGGTGGCCAGCTGGATGGTCGCGCCTGCGCCTCCAGCCAGGAATGGTTGGACCAGCTGGTGCTGGATCAGCGGAAGGAAGGCGACAAGCTGGTGGTCAGCCTGCGCCGCGATGGCCGCGACAGCGGCATCAGCCTGGGCAGCAGCTATGCCTGGCTGGACATCCGTGGCAGCGTGCCGGACAACCTGCCGCTGCAGCTGAAGGTCGGCTCCGGCGATGCCAGCGTGGAAAACGCGCAGTCACTCAGCGTGGACGTCGGTTCCGGTGACGCCGTGGCCCGCGGAACCCGTGGCAGCATTCACGCCGCAGTGGGTTCGGGCGACCTCAACATCGATGGCGGCGGCTCCCTGAACCTGCTGTCGCTGGGTTCCGGCGACGTCACCGTACGCAACATCACCGGCGACGCCAGCACCGGTACCGTCGGCTCCGGTGACCTGAAGATCACCGATGTGCGTGGCAACGCGCGGCTGGATACCGTGGGCTCGGGTGACATCGAGTTCAAGCGTGTGCAGGGCAGCGTTGAAGTGGGCGTGGTCGGCTCCGGCGGGGTCGATCTGGCCGATATCGGCGGCAATGTGCATGTCCGCAGCCACGGTTCGGGCGACATCCACGTCGACGGGGTGCGCGGCACCCTGACCGTCGATCGCAGCGGCAGCGGTGACGTCGATCATCGCAACGTCAGCGGCCGGCTCACCCTGCCGCGCAGCAAGTAACCCTTTTCCAGACACTACCAGGGGAACACCATGAACCTGTTGCGCCTGCTGCCTGCCACCCTGCTGTGCCTGCCGCTGATCGCCTGCGGCGGCACGTCCTCCGCGCCTGATACCACCGTCGGCAAAAGCGTGGCCGAGGCGACCAGCGGGGTCGGCCAGACGGTCAAGGAGGCCATGGACGATGCCCGCAAGGACATCGCCCAGGGCAACATCAAGATCTCGGCCGACAAGCAGCCGCGTGCGGAGATCACGCCGGACGGGCGGCTGCTGATCGGCGGCAAGGAAGTGCCGGCCGATGAGGCCCAGCGCCGGCAGCTGCTGGAATACCGCGGCCACGTCGTTGCCATTGCAATGGACGGCATGGATGTCGGCCTGGCCGGTGCCAAGCTCGGCGCCAGTGCTGCCGGAGAGGCCCTGAAGGGCATCTTCAGCGGCGACAGCGAGGGCATCGAGAAGCGGATCAATGCCGAGGCGGAGAAGATCGAAGCCCAGGCCAAGCGCATCTGCAACCGCATGCCGGCGATGCTGGCCAGCCAGCAGGCGCTGGCCGCATCGCTGCCCGCGTTCAGGCCGTACGCCACGATGGACCAGAGTGACGTCGACGACTGCGGCAAGGACACCGTGGTCCAGCGCTAGGCCTGTGACAGATCAGCGCACCCGGCCGGCAGCGGCGCCCCGCTGCCGGCCGTAACGTGCCGACCGGCTTACAATGTCGGCCCCGGACGCCCCCGAACCGAATGCCATGAAGAAGTTGTTCCTGCTGCTGGCCGCCCTGCTCTGCCTGGGCCTGGTCGGCTGTGACAAGGATTACCGCAACCACCGCGCCGAGCGCGGCAAGCCCAAGATTTCCGTCAGCGAAGGGATGGTGACCGTGCGTCGCCCGCCGGCACCGAACATCATCATCCTCGGCGATGGCACGATGAAGGTGGACGAGATCCAGATCCCGCTCGACGAAGGGCAGAAGCAGATGCTGCAGACGATGTTCGGCCGGCTGCAGGTACTGCGCCAGAACACCCTGGTCGCCGCCCCGGCCGATCCCAACATGCAACCGGTGAAGATCCAGCCGCCGGAAGGCATGGAAGTGATCCCGGCCGACCTGGTCCAGCGCATCCCCGAGTTCAAGGACTACACCGACACCTTCGGGAACATCGTCGCCGACCGTCGCTGAAAAAACGCCGCCCCCTGGGCGGCGTTTCCTTTTGTAGAGCCGAGCCCATGCTCGGCTACTGCCCGGAATCTGAGCCGAGCATGGGCTCGGCTCTACAACCAGCAGATCAACCGCCGGCGCCACCACCGCCAGCCTGGATGCCACCTGCGGTCAGTGCGGTCGGATCCAGCAGGCGCCGCAATTCGGCCTCCTCCAGCCCGCTGTCTTCCAGCGCTACGTCCAGCACCGGGCGCTGTTCCTTGTAGGCACGCTTGGCAATGGCCGCTGCCTTCTCGTAGCCGATGATCGGGTTCAGCGCCGTGACCAGGATGGGATTGCGCGACAGCGCCTCGGCAACACGGTCTTGGCGCACCTTCAGCCCGGCAATCGCGCTGTCGGCCAGCAGCCGCGACACATTGGCCAGCAGGCCGATGCCATCCAGCAGGTTCACCGCGATCAGCGGCAGGGTGACGTTGAGCTGGAAGTTGCCGGTCTGCCCGGCCACGGTGATCGCGGTGTGGTGGCCAATCACCTGCGCGCACGCCATCACGGTTGCTTCCGGAATCACCGGATTGACCTTGCCCGGCATGATCGAGCTGCCCGGCTGCAGTGCCGGCAGTTCGATCTCGCCCAGCCCGGCCAGCGGACCGGCGTTCATCCAGCGAAGATCATTGGCGATCTTGATCAGCGCCACCGCCAGTGCATTGAGCTGGCCGGACAACTCCACTGCATCGTCCTGCGCGGCCAGGCCTTCGAACTTGTTCTCGGCGCTGTCGAACTTGAAACCGGTCTGTTGCTTCAGTGCCTTGGCTACCTGCGCGCCAAAACGCGGGTCGGCGTTGATGCCGGTGCCGATGGCGGTGCCACCCAGCGGCAGGCGGCGCACGCGCTTGAGGCTGTCTTCGATGCGCTCCTGCGCCGAGGCCAGCTGCGCCGACCATGCGCCGAACTCCTGCTCGAAGGTCAGTGGCATCGCGTCCATCAGGTGGGTACGGCCGGTCTTGACCACCTTGCGCAGGCTGCGGCCCTTCTTGTCGAGGGTCTTGCGCAGGTGCACCAGCGCCGGCAGCAGCTGTTCGTGCGTCGCCAGCACCGCCGACACGCGCAGCGCGGTCGGGATCACGTCGTTGGAGCTCTGCCCCTGGTTGACGTGGTCATTGGGATGCACGGTGGTCTTGCCCGCCTTGCCGGCACGGTTGGCCAAGGTGGCGATGACCTCATTGGCATTCATGTTCGACGACGTGCCCGAACCGGTCTGGTAGACGTCGATCGGGAAGTGCGCGTCCCAGTTGCCGGCGGCCACTTCGGCAGCAGCGGTCTGGATGGCCTTGGCCACGTTCTTCGGCAGGTGGCCCAGCTCGGCGTTGACGCCGGCGGCAGCGCCCTTGACCAGGCCCAGGGCACGGATGAAACCGCGCGGCATGCGCTGGCCCGACACCGGGAAATTCTGCACGGCACGCTGGGTCTGGGCGCCCCACAGGGCGTCCGCAGGCACCTGCAGTTCGCCCATGCTGTCGTGTTCGATTCTGAAACCCTTGGTTGCAGCTTTGCTCATTGCATCAACTCCGCACTACTTCAGTTGGGGAAAGGGAAGCGGCGGCTGGCAGGGTGTCGCTTCCCGGGCTGGCGGCTGCGCCAACGATACTCCCTTGCCCGCAGCGTGGGATGACGAGGACGGGCCAGAACGTTCCGTCCGCAGGGCCGTGTTGTAGAGCCGAGCCCATGCTCGGCTTCCCGCAGGGCGCCGGATTCTCCGAAGCAGCCGAGCGTAGGCTCGGCTCTACAGGGCACGCCCCGCCGGCACGTCGTAGAATATCGGCCCCGCCGCTCGTCCCAGCCCTGCCGACATGTCCGATTCCGCCCTGCTCGCCCTGTCCCCGCTCGATGGCCGCTATGCCGGCAAGGTCGACGCGCTGCGCCCGATCTTCTCCGAATACGGCCTGATCAAGGCCCGCATCACGGTCGAGGTGGAATGGCTGCTGGCGCTGGCCGCCGAACCGGGCATCGTCGAACTGGCGCCGTTCTCCGACGCCGCCGTCGCCCGCCTGCGCGACCTGGCCGCCCGCTTCAGCCCGGCCCAGGCCGCGCGCGTGAAGGAGATCGAGCGCACCACCAACCATGACGTCAAGGCGGTGGAGTACTTCATCAAGGAACAGCTGAAGGATGACGCCGAGCTGGCGCCGGCGCTGGAATTCGTGCATTTCGCCTGCACCAGCGAAGACATCAACAACCTCAGCTACGGCCTGATGCTGGAACAGGCCCGCCGCGAGGTGCTGCTCCCGACCCTGGACGGCATCGCCAGCACCCTGCGCACCCTGGCCCACGCCCAGGCCGGCCAGCCGATGCTGTCGCGCACCCACGGCCAGACCGCCTCGCCGACCACTTTGGGCAAGGAACTGGCCAACGTGGTCGCTCGCCTGGAACGCCAGCGCCGGCAGATCGCCGCGGTCGAACTGACCGGCAAGATCAACGGTGCCGTCGGCAACTACAACGCCCACGTGGCCAGCTACCCGGACGTGGACTGGCCGGCCTTCGCCGAGCGCTTCGTGACCGGCCTGGGCCTGGTATTCAACCCGTACACCACGCAGATCGAGCCGCACGACAACGTGGCCGAGATCGGCGATGCCGCACGCCGCGCCAACATCATCCTGATCGATCTGGCTCGCGACATCTGGGGCTACATCTCGCTGGGCTATTTCAAGCAGCGCCTGAAGGAAGGCGAAGTCGGCTCGTCGACGATGCCGCACAAGGTCAACCCGATCGATTTCGAGAATGCCGAAGGCAACTTCGGCATCGCCAACGCGCTGTTCGAGCACTTCAGCGCGAAGCTGCCGATCAGCCGCTGGCAGCGTGACCTGACCGATTCCACCGTGCTGCGTGCACTGGGCACCGCGTTCGGCCACAGCCAGGTGGCGCTGGATTCGCTGGCCAAGGGCCTGGGCAAGCTGGAAGTGAACCCGCAGCGCCTGGATGCCGATCTGGACGCGGCCTGGGAAGTGCTGGCCGAGGCCGTGCAGACGGTGATGCGCCGCCATGGCCTGCCGAACCCGTACGAGCAGCTGAAGGCGCTGACCCGCGGCCAGGGCATCACGGCCGAGTCGATGCGTGCGTTCGTGCAGGGGCTGGAGCTGCCGGCGGATGCGAAGCAGCGCCTGCTGGAGATGACCCCGGGCAGCTACACCGGCCTGGCCGAGTCGCTGGCGAAGAAGATCTAAGAGGTTTCCGTTGCGGCGGCGGCCGCGGGCGCTGCCTGCGGCAGGCAACGGCAACGGCAACGGCAACAGCAATAGCAACGTCAAGAGCGGCTCTGGATTGCTGCTAGCTGGGCGGGCCGGGAG
>NZ_JAPTFO010000117.1:0-7755 GCF_030985515.1 Stenotrophomonas sp. Sm10 | reverse complement strand
GAGCCCATGCTCGGCTCAGGTATCGCGTCAACGGCAGCCGAGCATGGGCTCGGCTCTACAAGGGCAATTCGACAAAGGTCAGCGAAACCGCAACCCCACCCGCGCACCGCCGATCGGGGCGGTATCAATCATCAAGGTCGCGCCATGCCGCTGCGCGATCTCGGCCACGATCGCCAGCCCCAGCCCGCAGCCGTCGCCCTCGCTGCTCGCCCGGTAGAAGCGTTCCGTGACGCGCGCGCGTTCGGCTTCGGCGATGCCTGTACCGTCATCGTCCACCCACACCTGCACGCCCTCGGCATCCCGCTGTAGTCCCAGGGTGATCACGCCGGGCACGGCGCCGTAGCGCAGCGCGTTGTCCAGCAGGTTGCCCAGCGCCTCGCGCAGCAGCTGCGGATCACCTTGCACCTGCACACCGTCGTCGGGTCCGTCGTAACCCAGGTCCACGTCGGCCGCCAACGCACGGTCGGCGTAGCGCTCGACCACGCCCCGCGCCAGCGCGGCCAGATCCAGCGGCTGCAGCGGCAGTGCGCTGCCATGTGGATCTTCCGATCGGCTGAGCATCAGCAGTTGGTTGACCAGGTGCTGCAGCCGCGCCAGCCCGGCCAGCGTGCCGGACAGCGCCAGTTGCTGGGCGTGCGGATCGTGCTGGCGCAATGAACTCTCAAGCTCCACCTGCATCGCTGCCAGCGGCGTGCGCAGCTGGTGCGCGGCATTGCTGACGAAGCGCCGCTGTGCATCCTGCATCGCGTCCAGGCGCTGCAGCAGCGCGTTGTAGGCCTCCACCGCCGGCCACAGTTCGCGCGGAGCTTCCTGCGCCGGATCCAGCGGCGCCAATGGATCCGGCCGCGGGCTGGCCAGCTTCCGCGCAACCAGGTTGGCATGGCGTGCGGCAGCGCCTGTACCGGACCAGGCCAGCCATGCCGCCAGTGCCAGGATCGCAGCCTGGAACGGAACGCTGGTCAGCAGCAGCTTGCGCTCCAGCCGGTGCCGCTTGCGCAGTGTCTCGGCCACGCGCAGCCGGATGTCATGACCCGGCCCGGCGCTGACCACCACTTCGACCATGCGCACGGCCTGCCCACGCAGCCGCGCATCATAGTAGACCGGGTCGTCGCTGCCGGCGGACATCGACGGGCGTGGCAATGCCTCGGGCAGGTCGCCATACAGGCGCCCACCCGCGGCGTCGACCACCTCGCCATGCACTTCGTCGGCGGTGTCCCAGGTGAACATGCGCGACACCGCCGGGGTGATCTCGATGGACGCGCGGCCGTCCTGCACCGTCACCAGCTCGGACAACGACATCGCCGAGTCCAGCAGCCAGCGGTCATAGACCTGCCCGGCATAGAAGCGGGCCAACGTGAATGAACCGACCGCGCTGCACAGCAGCAGCACCAGCAGGGGCAGCCACAGGCGGCGCAGCAGCAGGCCACGCAGGCTGTGCACACGCTCAGTCACCGCCGGCTTCCAGCCGATACCCCAGGCCACGCAGCATGCGGATGCCGACGCCGGCGCGCGCCTGTTCCAGCTTGCGGCGCAGGCGGCTGACATGCACTTCGATCACTGACAGGTTGGCCTCGTGATCCCAGCTGTACAGCGCGTCGAACAGACGCTGCTTGGTGACGGTGCGGCCGGGATGCTGCATCAGTGCCTCGACCAGCGACAGCTCGCGCGCGGTCAGTTCGATGCGCTGGCCTTCCACCTGCACTTCATTGCGGATGCTGTCGAAGCACAACCGGCCCAGCCGCTTCTTTGCCGGTGCGTCGCTTCGGCGGCGTGACAGCGCACGCAGGCGCGCCTCCAGCTCACCGAGTGCAAATGGCTTGGCCAGGTAATCGTCGCCACCCCGGTCGAGGCCGAGGATGCGGTCCTCCACACCGTCGCGCGCGGTCAGGATCAGCACCGGCAGGGTGACACCGTCGTTGCGCAGGCGCGAGAGCAGGTCGAGGCCATCGACGTCGGGCAATGAAAGATCGAGCACCATCACGTCATACGGCGCGCTGGCCAGTGCAGCCGGCGCGTGCAGCCCGCGCGAGAGGTGGTCGCACAGATGGCCGGCGCCCTGCAGGGCGCGGATCAGTCCATCGGCCAGCGCGGCGTCGTCTTCGATCAGCAGGATTCGCATTGCAAGCTTCGTGCAAGGTTGGGGCAAGTTTGGCGCAAGTGCATCACCTTACCGTGACTTGCATGAATTTCTCCCCTCGTTTTGCGGCCGTGCTGGCCACTCTTCTGTGCGCGCCCACCGCTTCGGCGCTGTCCCTGCAGGAAGCGCAGCGCGCCATGGAAGCACACAACCCGGACCTGCGTGCGGCGGCACTGGAGCTGCGCGGCGTGCAGGGCGATGTGCAGACGGCGGCGTTGCGCCCGGCCACCGAGTTGTCGATCGGCACCAGCAAGATCAGCCCCAAGCATGGCATCGGCTCGGGACGCTGGCAGGACAAGCGGGTGGACAGCACCGTGGGCCTGGGCTGGACCTGGGAGCGCGGCGGCAAGCGCGCATTGCGCATCCGCCAGGCGGACGCGCTGCTGGAAGTGGCCGGGCTGGACATGCTCGATACCCGGCGCCGGCAGCAGGTGGCACTGCATGAAGCCTATTTCGCTCTGAAGGGCGCACAGGAGCGGGCGCAGATTGCCGATGCCAACCGCCAGAGTTCGGCCGAGCAGATGGCGGCGGCGGACAAGCAGGTTGCCACCGGGGCGATGGCGCCGGTCGACCGCGCGCGGCTGGCAGTGGACGACCTGGCGGTGGCCGATGCGGCGCGCGAGGCGGCCCTGGATCTGCGCGATGCACGGCATGCGCTGAGGCTGCTGCTCGGCCGCGACGACAGCCATGACCTCAGCGCCGATGATCCGTGGCCAGACCCCGCGGGCAGGGTCGATACGCGTGCGTTCGACCCACAGCAGCGTGCCGATCTGCGCGCGGCACGTTCGCGCCTGGCCGCGGCCGACGCCGGTGTGGCACTGGCGCGCAGTGAGCGCCATCGCGACATCCAGCTGGGTGTGGAGGCCGAGCGCGAGCCGACCGACATCAGCGGTGTCACCTGGGGAGTGTCATTGACCATTCCGCTCGGCGGCCCGTCACGTGCACGCGGCGCGATCCAGCGTGCCGAGGCCGACCGTGACAGCGCCGCGCTGGAGCTGCAGGTGCTGCAGCGCGAAGCGCGTGCCGAACTGGACCAGTTGCAGGCCAGCGCCCAGTCCGCCGCGCAGCGCCGGAGCGACTACGAAGGACTGCAGTCCGACGCCGCACGCAGGGCGGTGCAGGGCATCGAGCTGGCCTACCGCCGCGGCGCCGCCAGCCTGACCGATCTGCTGGATGCGCGCCGCAGCTGGCGCGAGTTCGAGGCCGCGTTGATTGAAGCGCGTGCCGACCATGCCATTGCTCTGGCGCGCTGGGAAGCGGCCACATCCGTTGCTGAAGGAGAGTCCCGATGAAGTCCACCGTCGCTTATCGACCGCAGGCGCGACAGGCCGTGCTGCCGGCCTTGCTGGCGCTGGCCCTGCTGGGCGGCTGCGGCCGCGAACCGGCGTCGTATACCGAGGACGGGCCGAAGGTCAGTGCTGGCCAGATCCAGTTTCCTGCCGGTAGCCGCCAGCTGGACGTGCTACGCAGCGAGGCGGTCACCGCCGGCGCCAGCGCCAGCCTGCAGCTGCCGGGCCGGGTGGTCTGGGACGAGACGCGCTCCAGCGCGCTGCGTACGCCGTTGGCGGGGCAGGTGGCGCGTATCGAGGCACAGCCGGGGCAGAAAGTGAAGGCGGGCCAGGTGATCGCCTGGATCACTTCGCCCGAATTCGGCCAGGCCCAGGCGGAGGGCGTGCGCGGCCGTGCCCAGCTGCAGCAGGCGCGCAAGGAGCTGGAGCGCACCCGCGAGTTGCATGCGGCAGGTGTGGCGTCGGGCCGCGAACTGGACGAGGCCGAGGCCAATTTCGCCGGCAGCCAGGCCGATCAAGCGCGTGCAACCGCCTTCGCCAAGGCCTATGGCAATGGCCAGCACGTCGATCAGCGCCTGCCGCTGCGCGCGCCGATCGATGGCGTGCTGGTGGAGCGGCGGATGAGCCCGGGCATGGCGGTCAGCCCCGACAGCGAACGGCCATTGGCGGTGATTGGCGATCCGGACCGCCTGTGGTTGCAGCTGGATGTACCGGAGGGCCTGGCCGGACGTTTGAAGGCGGGCATGCAGGTGAGCGTGCCCGGGGCCGATGGACAGCCGCTGCAGGCGACCCTGCAGCACGTGGATGACTTCGTCGACAGCGAACGCCGCGTGGTGCAGGCGCGCGCCGAGCTGGACAACCGCGCACGCGGTTTCAAGGCGGGGCAGTACGTGCGCGCCCAGGTGGCGTTGCCGGCCGAGGGCGGTGTCTCGCTGCCCGATGCGGCCGTGTTGTTGATCGACGGCAAGCAGGTGGTGTTCGTGGAGGAGGGCAAGGGCCGCTTCGTGCGCCGCGCCGTGCATGCCGAGGAGCTGGGCGATGGCCGGCTGTGGGTGCGTGACGGCCTGGCGGTTGGCAGCAGGGTGGTGGTCGAGGGCGGCCTGCTGCTGCAGCAACTGGTGGACAGCGCGCCGGCAACCGTCAGCACCGGCACGGGGCACGCCGCGCCATGATCGATCGCCTGATTGCCTATTGCCTGCGCCAGCCCTTGATGGTGATGCTGGCGCTGCTGTTGTTCATCGGCGCTGGCATTGCCGCGTTCCGCGTGCTGCCAGTGGAGGCCTTTCCGGATGTATCCGACACCCAGGTGACCGTGGTGTCGCTGCACCCGGGCCGTGCCGCCGAAGAGGTCGAGCGGGAGGTGACGATGCCACTGGAGGTGGCGTTGTCCGGCATCCCGCATTCGGTGCGGGTGTTCTCGCATACGCAGTTCGGCCTGTCGATGATCATCCTGACCTTCGACGACAAGGCCGATGACTACTTCGCACGCCAGCAGGTCCTGGAGCGCCTGCAGGGCGTGGAGCTGCCGGAAGGGGTGACCCCGGAACTGGAGGCGATGAGCTCGGCGGTAGGTGAGATCTACCGCTATGTGCTGAAAGGCCCGCACATGACGCCAACCCAGCTGCGCACCGTGCAGGAATGGACGATGGAGCGCAGCCTGCGCACCGTGCCGGGCGTGGCCGATGTGATCAGTTTCGGCGGCTTCGCGCGTACCTTCCAGGTCAAGCCGGACCTGGACAAGCTGCGTGATCGCGGCATCAGCCTGGGTGAGTTCGCCGAGGCGCTGGAGAGGGGCAGCTCGAATGCCGGCGGCGGCTACGTGGAACGCGGCCAGCAGCAGTTCCTGATCCGTGGCGTGGGCCTGATGCGCTCGCCGGCCGACATCGGCAACGTGGTGGTGGCGCAACGCGGAGGAACGCCGATCCTGGTACGTGACCTGGCCGGCATCGCCGATACCGGGCTGCCCCGGCAGGGCCTGGTCGGCCAGGACGACAATGACGATGCGGTGTTCGGCATGGTGCTGATGCGCAAGGGCGAGAACCCGTCCGACGTGCTCGACGCCCTGCATGCGCGCATCGCCGAGATCGAGGCCAACCAGCTGCCGGCCGGGGTCAGCATCGAGCCGTTCTACGACCGCTCATGGCTGGTCTCGACCACGCTGAAGACGGTCTTCCGCAACCTGCTGGAAGGCGCGGTGCTGGTGTTCCTGGTGCTGTGGCTGTTCCTGTACAACGCCCGTGCCGCGCTGATCGTGGCGGCGATGATGCCGCTGGCGCTGCTGTCGACCTTCCTCGGCCTGCATCTGTGGGGCGTGCCGGCCAACCTGCTGTCGTTGGGTGCGATGGACTTCGGCATCATCATCGATGGCGCGGTGATCGTGACCGAGCACATCGTCTCGCGATTGTCGAAGCTGCCACCTGCGGCAGACCGGAAGACACGGTTCTCGACCATTCTCTCGGCCGCATCGGAAGTGGGGCGGCCGACGTTCTTCTCGATGCTGATCATCATCGCCGCGCATATCCCGATCTTCACCCTGCAGCGCCAGGAAGGACGCATGTTCGCGCCGATGGCGTACTCGGTGACCTCGGCATTGATCGGTGCATTGATCCTGGCACTGACCGTGGTGCCGTTGTTCTGCTACTGGTGGCTGCGGCGCGACCGCATGCGCGACGGCAATCCGCTGATGGACCGCCTGACCGGCTGGTACCGGCCGGTCCTGGAGCGCGCACTGGCCCGCCCGCGTGCGGTGGTACTGACCGCAGTTGCGCTGCTGGTCGGCACGCTGGCATTGGGTACCCGGTTGGGTTCGGAGTTCCTGCCGGAGCTGGACGAAGGCTCGATCTGGCTGACCGCCACGCTCGACCCCAGCACCAGCCTGGCCGAAGCGCAGCAGCAGTCGCGGCGCATCCGCGAGCTGGTGGGCACGTTCCCGCAGGTATCGACCGTGGTGGCCAAGCTGGGGCGCCCGGAAGACGGGTCCGATGCCAAGGGCGCCAACCAGATCGAGGCGCTGGTGGCGTTGAAGCCTGAGAAGGAATGGCCGAAGGGCGTGGACAAGCGGCAGCTGGTGAGCGATCTGCAGCGCACCTTGGAGCAGCGCATTCCGGGGCCGGAGTTCTCGATCTCGCAGCCGGTGCGCGACAACATCCTGGAGAGCATCTCGCAGATCAAGGGCCAGGTGGTGATCAAGGTCAGCGGCTCGGATCTGGACGTGCTCAACCAGCAGGCGCAGGCGATCCTGGGACAGGTGCGTAGCGTGGAGGGCGTAGAGAGTGCCTTCATCGACCGTGACGGTTCATTGCCGCAGCTGCAGATCGAGATCGATCGCGACCGCGCCGCGCGCTATGGCTTGAACGTGCGCGACATCGACGAGGTGATCGAGACCGCACTGGGCGGGCGCCAGGTCGGTGAATTGTGGGAAGGTGACCGCAGGTTCCCGATCACGCTGCGCCTGGACGACGCCGACCGTGACCTGCAACAGTTGCGCACGGTCCCGGTCGGCATCGGCGATGGCCACACGGTGACGCTGGCCGACGTCGCCGATTTCCGCATGGCCAGCGGCGCGATCAACATCTCGCGCGAGAACGCACAGCGCGTCAAGGCCGTGAGCATCTTCATCGCCGGCCGTGACATGGGCAGCGTGGTGGCCGACATGCGCAAGCGCGTGGACGCCAACGTGCAGCTGCCGGACGGCTACCGGCTGGAGTGGTCTGGCGAGTTCGAGAACCAGCAGCGTGCGATGAAGCGGCTGGGCTGGGTGATTCCGCTGTCGGTGCTGATCATCTTCGTGCTGCTGTTCGATGCCTTCAAGGACATCAGCAGCGCCGCGCTGATCCTGGCCAACGTGCCACTTGCGATGATCGGGGGCATCCTCGCCCTGTGGTTGACTGGGATTCCACTGTCGGTGTCGGCGGCGATCGGCTTCATTGCATTGTTCGGGCAGGCGGTGCTGAACGGGGTGGTGATGCTCAGTCGCTTCGCGCAGCTGCGCGAGCAGGGCATGGACCTGCTGCAGTCGGTCGTGCAGGGCTCGCTGCAGCGCCTGCGCACCGTACTGATGACCGCACTGTTGGCGATGTTCGGCCTGCTGCCGATGGCCACCTCGCATGCGATTGGTGCCGAGACCCAGAAACCGCTGGCGGTGGTGGTGATCGGCGGCCTGCTGTCGGCGATGCTGCTGACCCTGCTGGTACTGCCCACGTTGTACTACTGGGTGCATCGCCGCCGCGAGGCGCGCATCGCCTGACCTACCTGTAGAGCCGAGATCCTATGTTCGTGGTCAAGCCTGCTGGAAGCAGGCTTGACCCACTTTCAGCATGGCCGGGTCAA
>NZ_JAPTFO010000116.1:0-8184 GCF_030985515.1 Stenotrophomonas sp. Sm10 | reverse complement strand
CCCCATGGCCGCCCGCAAGTCCTCCGCCCCCCTGATCGAAGTCACCGCCCGCCCCGGCCAGCCGCTGGGCATGGCGCCGGCCACCTTCCTGCGCGACTTCTGGCAGAAACGCCCGCTGCTGATCCGCAACGCCTTCCCCAATTTCCAGACCCCGGTGCAGCCGGAAGACCTGGCCGGGCTGGCCTGCGAGGAAGGCGTGCTGGCGCGCCTGATCGAGCACGACAAGACCCAGGACGGCTGGCGCGTGCGCACCGGCCCGTTCCAGGAAGACGTGTTCCCCGCCCTGCCCGACCATGACTGGACCCTGCTGGTGCAGGACGTGGACAAGTGGGACCCGGACGTGCGCGCCCTGATCGAGCACTTCAGCTTCCTGCCGCGCTGGCGCATGGATGACGTGATGATCAGCTTCGCCGCCACCGGCGGCTCGGTCGGCGCCCATGTCGACCAGTACGACGTGTTCCTGCTGCAGGCCCACGGCCATCGCCGCTGGCAGATCGATGCCAGCGAATCGATCAAGGGCAGGCAGCCGCCGCTGGGCTTCCGCCCGGACGTGGAGCTGAAGCTGCTGAAGGTGTTCAAGCCCACCCACGACTGGGTGCTGGCGCCGGGCGACATGCTCTACCTGCCGCCGAACGTGCCGCACCACGGCGTCGCCGAAGACCCCTGCCTGACCTTCTCCTTCGGCATGCGCGCGCCGTCCTCGGCCGAGCTGATCAGCGACTACCTGGACACCCTGATTGCCGATGCCGACGAGAACATCCGCTATCAGGATGCCGACCTCAAGGTGCCGGCTGACCCGAACGAGATCGACACGGTGGCGATGGCGCGGGTGATCACCGCGCTCAACGCCATCCGCATGAACGACCCGGACAAGCTGGGTGACTGGTTCGGCCGTTTCATCACCACCTACCGCGCCGCCGGCGAAGTGATGGCTCACCAGGCCGCTCCCGCACCGGAGGAAGTGGTCCAGGCCCTGGCCTCGGGCCTGCTGCTGCAGCGTCACCCCTGGGCGCGCCTGGCCTGGCGCCGGGCCAAGCGTGGCGCCAGCCTGTACGTCAGCGGCCAGGACTTCGCGCTGCCGGTGAAGGACGCGCAGCGCCTGGCCGGCGCCGAGCAGCTCGATGCCGCCGCCTATCGCGGCCTGTCCGACAAGGGCCGCGCGGTGGTCCAGCAGCTGTTGGCCGGTGGCGTGTTCCAGCTGATCGATCCGAACGAGGTGTATGACGCTGAAGATGAGGATGACGGCGAAGACGCCGTGGTGCTCGGCGAAGTGGTTGAAGGCCGTGACCGTGTCGACGCGATCGACGCCGACGCGGTGTCCGACGATGTCCACACCGTGACCGTGCACGACGACGGCATCGAGGTCATCGTCAACTTCGAGGATCACGACGAAGACGACAGCGACGACGGTCGCGCCTGAGCCCTGCCGCCATGGTCCGGGTCCAGCAGGTCAGCCACGCCGACGCCCACGTTGCCATCCACGACGTGCGCCAACGCGTGTTCGTGCAGGAACAGGGCATCGCCGCCGAACTGGAACGCGACGCGCTGGACCCGGTCAGCGCCCATGTGCTGGCGCTGGACGCCGAAGGCCTGCCGGTCGGCACCGGCCGCCTGGCCCCCGATGGCCGCATCGGTCGCATGGCGGTGCTGGCCGACCATCGCAGCCAGGGCGTCGGTGAGGCTCTGCTGGAGGCACTGGTGGAGGCCGGGCGCCGGCTCGGCCTGGCCGAACTGCACCTGCACGCCCAGCTGCCCGCCCGCGACTTCTATGCCCGCCAGGGCTTCCTGCCCGAGGGCGAGGTGTTCGAGGAGGCCGGCATCGGCCACCAGCAGATGCGGCGGCGGCTGGGCGCGGCCAGCGCCATCGACAGCCGCTCCGAGGCCGTGGCGGCCACTACCGCCGTCATTCACCGCGCCCGTCGCCAGCTGTGGCTGCACAGCCGCCAGCTCGACCCGGGCCTGCTCGACACGCCTACGGTGCAGGCCGCGCTGCGCCGCTTCGTCACTGCCCGCCACGACAAGCAGCTGCGGGTGATCGTGCACGATGCCGCTGCGATCGCCGCTGCCGGCGCCCCACTGCTGGCGCTGGCCCAGCGCCTGCCCAGCGTGGTCCGGTTCCGCGAGGTCAGCGATCCGGTCGACCGTGCGTTGGCCTCGGCCTGCCTGCTCAACGATGCGGGCGACTTCTACTTTCGTCTGATCGGCCATCGCCTCGACGGCGAGGCCGGCATCGCACTGCCTGCACGTTCGCAGCCGTTCGAGCAGCAATTGCTGCGTGTCTGGGACCGTTCGCGCGATTGCAGCGAACTGCGCGCGCTCGGCATCTGAGCCGGCGCCGCCGACCCAACCTGTCTGGAACCGGCACCCGAGGACGCGGGTTGCCTGCGGCAATGCCCCTTCGTGGCCCGTTGGGGGTACAATTTGGCTGTTTGAACGCGCCCGCGCAGGGCTATTCATCATTCCTGCCGGGTCCTTCTGAAGCCATACCCCACAAAGCGAATCAACACCCTCCATCGTGGACAATCAACTGAAGCAGTTTGCGCAATCTTCGCAACTCGCCGGCGGCAACGCCTCCTATGTCGAGGACCTGTACGAGCAGTACCTGGTCTCCCCGGATAGTGTCGATCCCAAATGGAAAACCTACTTCGATGGCTTCAAGGGCCGTGAAGCAGGTGACATTCCGCACTCGGCCGTCATCTCCCACATCGCGGACGCGGCCAAGGATGCGCTGAAAGCTGGCACCGGCAGCGGTGCGGGCGACGAGCGCGAGCGCAATGTCGGTCGTCTGATCACCGCCTACCGCTCCCGCGGCCACCTCGACGCCCGCCTGGACCCGCTGGGCCTGGCCGCACCGGTCAACACCCCGGACCTGGGCCTGCCGTTCCACAGCCTGTCCGATGCCGACCTCAACAGCGAGTTCAGCACCGGCGGCGTCGGTGGCCAGCCGCGCATGAAGCTGCGCGACCTGCTGGCACGCCTGAAGGCGACCTACACCGGCTCGATCGGTGCGGAGTTCATGCACATCTCCGAGGTCGAGCAGCGCCAGTGGATCTACAAGAAGCTGGAAGCGGCCGGTGGCAACTACCAGCTGGACGCTGACACCCAGCGCCGCACCCTGGAGCGCCTGACCGCGGCCGAAGGCCTGGAGCGCTACCTGCACACCAAGTACGTCGGCCAGAAGCGCTTCTCGCTGGAAGGCGGCGACTCGCTGATCCCGATGATGGACACCATCATCCGCAGCGCCGGCAAGGATGGCGTCAAGGACGTGGTGATCGGCATGGCCCACCGCGGCCGCCTGAACGTGCTGGTCAACACCCTGGGCAAGAACCCGCGCAAGCTGTTCGACGAGTTCGAGGGCAAGTTCGAGCACGACGAGCACGCTTCGGCCGGCGACGTGAAGTACCACATGGGCTTCTCCGCCGACGTCGCCACTGAAGGCGGCCCGGTGCACCTGGCGCTGGCGTTCAACCCGTCGCACCTGGAAATCGCCGACCCGGTCGTGGCCGGTTCCGTGCGTTCGCGCCAGGAGCGCCGCAAGGACACCGCCCGCAAGCAGGTGATGCCGATCCTGATCCACGGCGACGCGGCCTTCTCCGGCCAGGGCGTGGTCATGGAGCTGTTCCAGATGTCGCAGGCCCGCGGCTTCGCCGTCGGTGGCACCGTGCACATCGTGGTCAACAACCAGGTGGGCTTCACCACCTCCAACCCGCTGGATACGCGCTCCACGCGCTATGCCACCGACGTGGCGAAGATGATCGCCGCGCCGGTACTGCACGTGAACGGCGATGATCCGGAAGCGGTGGTGTTCGCCGCGCAGCTGGCCTTCGAGTTCCGCCAGAAGTTCGCCAAGGACGTGGTCATCGACCTGATGTGCTACCGCCGTTGGGGCCACAACGAGGCCGACGAACCGGCAATCACCCAGCCGCTGATGTACCAGGTGATCCGCAAGCACCCGACCACCCGCGAGATGTACGCCGAGCAGCTGGAGAAGGCAGGCGTGATCGCCGCCGGTGCCGGCAAGGCGATGGTCGATGCCTACCGCGAGAAGCTGGACGCCGGTGAAGTGACCACCGAACTGGCCAAGGTCGAGAAGACCCCGCCGAGCAGCCCGCTGTTCGTCGATTGGCCGAAGCTGCTGGAAGGCAAGCTGTCCGACCCGGTCTCGACCAAGGTCGAGAAGAACAAGCTGGTCGAACTGGCCAGGCTGATCAACACCATCCCGGACGAAGTGCAGCTGCACTCGCGCGTGGCCAAGGTCTACGACGACCGCCGCAAGATGGCCGCCGGCGAGATTCCGGGCGACTGGGGCTTTGCCGAGAACCTGGCCTACGCCACCCTGCTCGACGAAGGCCATGCACTGCGCCTGGTCGGCCAGGACGTCGGCCGCGGTACGTTCACGCACCGCCACGCGATCCTGCACGACCAGAAGACCGACAACTACTACATGCCGCTGCGGCAGCTGGTGGATTCGCCGGAGAAGGCCACCGTCATCGACTCGCTGCTGAGCGAAGAAGCGGTGATGGCCTACGAATACGGCTTCTCCACCACCGATCCGAACACGCTGTGCATCTGGGAAGGCCAGTTCGGCGACTTCGCCAACGGCGCCCAGGTGGTGATCGACCAGTTCATCGCCGCCGGTGAAGCCAAGTGGGGCCGCATTTCCGGCCTGACCCTGCTGCTGCCGCACGGCTATGAAGGGCAAGGCCCCGAACACAGCTCGGCGCGCCTGGAGCGCTTCCTGCAGCTGTGCGCGCTGGAGAACATGCTGGTGGTCGTGCCGTCGACTCCGGCCCAGGCCTTCCACATGCTGCGTCGCCAGCTGCACATGACCACCCGCAAGCCGCTGGTGGTGATGTCGCCGAAGTCCCTGCTGCGCCACAAGCTGGCGGTGTCGACCCTCGACGAGCTGGCCAACGGCGAGTTCCAGCACCTGATCGGCGACGCCAATGCCGACGCCAAGAAGGTCAAGCGCGTGGTGCTGTGCTCGGGCAAGGTCTACTACGACCTGCTGGAGGACCAGACCAAGCGTGGCCAGGACGACGTGGCGATCATCCGCGTGGAGCAACTGTATCCGTTCCCGCGTGCGCTGCTGGCTGCCGAGCTGAAGAAGTACGGCAAGGCCACCGACGTGGTGTGGACGCAGGAAGAACCGCAGAATCAGGGCGCGTGGTACCAGATCCGCCACCACCTGCAGTTCTGCCTGGCCGATGGCCAGAACCTGCACTACGCCGGTCGCGCACGTTCGGCCTCGCCGGCTGCCGGTCACATGGCTGACCATGTCCGCGAGCAGCAGCAGCTGATCGCCGACGCACTGGTCAACCCGTTCAACGACCAGGTCGCTGAATAACTCTCCCCCCTATTTAGAAGACAAACCAGGAAGCTCCCGCAATGGCCACCGAAGTCAAAGCCCCGGTACTGCCCGAATCCGTCGCCGACGGCACCATCGCCACCTGGCACAAGAAGGTGGGCGACGCCGTCAAGCGCGACGAAAACCTGCTTGACCTGGAAACCGACAAGGTCGTCCTGGAAGTGCCGTCGCCGGTTGACGGCGTGCTCAAGGAAATCAAGTTCAAGGAAGGCGATACCGTGACCTCCAGTCAGGTCGTGGCGATCATCGAAGAAGGCGCCGTAGCTGCGGCTCCGGCCCCGGCCGCTGAAGAGAAGAAGGCTGAAGCCGCACCGGCCGCCGCTGCTCCGGCCGCTGCCGCTGCGCCGGCCCCGGCTGCCAAGTCGGCCGCCGACGCGCTGCCGCCGGGCGCCCGCTTCACCGCCATCACCGAAGGCGTGAACCCGGCCGACGTCGACGGCACCGGCCGTCGTGGCGCGGTGACCAAGGAAGACATCGTCAACTTCGCCCGCAACGGCGGCGCCGGCAAGGCCGGTGGCGCACGTCCGGAAGAGCGCGTGCCGATGACCCGCATCCGCAAGCGCATTGCCGAGCGCCTGATGGAGTCGAAGAACTCCACCGCCATGCTGACCACCTTCAACGAAGTCGACCTGTCCAAGGTTTCGGCCGCGCGCAAGGAGCTGCAGGACGAGTTCGTCAAGGCCCACGGCATCAAGCTGGGCTTCATGAGCTTCTTCGTGAAGGCCGCTGCCAACGCGCTGCAGCGCTTCCCGCTGGTCAACGCCTCGATCGACGGCGACGACATCATCTACCACGGCTACTCGGACATCTCGATCGCCGTCTCGACCGAAAAGGGCCTGGTCACGCCGGTCCTGCGCAACGTCGAGCGCATGTCGTTCGCCGACATCGAGAAGACCATCGCCGACTACGCCAAGAAGGCACGTGACGGCAAGCTGGGCCTGGAGGAACTGCAGGGCGGCACCTTCACCGTGACCAACGGCGGCACCTTCGGTTCGCTGCTGTCGACCCCGATCATCAACCCGCCGCAGAGCGCCATCCTGGGCATGCACGCCATCAAGGAGCGTCCGATCGCCCAGAACGGCCAGGTCGTGATCGCGCCGATGATGTACCTGGCGCTGTCCTACGACCACCGCATCATCGACGGCAAGGACTCGGTGCAGTTCCTGGTGGACATCAAGAACCAGCTGGAAAACCCGGGCCGCATGCTGTTCGGCCTGTAAGAAACCTCCCGCCCCTCCGCGCCTGCGCGGAGGGGTTCTGGTAATGCATCAAGGAGTAATTCAATGGCTGAACAATTCGACGTCGTCGTCATCGGTGCCGGCCCGGCCGGTTACCACGCTGCCATCCGCGCGGCCCAGCTGGGCCTGAAGACCGCCTGCATCGACGCAGCGCTGGGCAAGGACGGCAAGCCGGCCCTCGGCGGCACCTGCCTGCGCGTGGGCTGCATCCCGTCCAAGGCGCTGCTGGATTCCTCGCGCCAGTTCTGGAACATGGGCCACATCTTTGGCGACCACGGCATCAGCTTCAAGGATGCCAAGATCGACGTCGAGGCGATGATTGGCCGCAAGGACAAGATCGTCAAGCAGTTCACCGGCGGCATCGGCATGCTGTTCAAGGCCAACAAGGTCGCCGCCTATTACGGCTTCGGCCAGCTGCAGCCAGGCAACGTGGTCAAGGTGAAGCAGCACGACGGTTCGGAAGTCGAGCTGAAGGGCACCAACGTCATCATCGCGGCCGGTTCGGATTCGATCGAGCTGCCGTTCGCCAAGTTCGACGGCGAGACCATCGTCGACAACGTCGGCGGCCTGGACTTCACCGAAGTGCCGAACCGCCTGGCGGTGATCGGCGCCGGCGTGATCGGCCTGGAACTGGGCAGCGTGTGGAAGCGCCTGGGCGCTGAAGTGACCATCCTGGAAGCCATGCCGGAGTTCCTGGCCGCTGCTGACGCCGAAGTGGCCAAGACCGCTGCCAAGGAGTTCAAGAAGCAGGGCCTGGACATCAAGCTCAATGCCAAGGTTTCCAAGACCGAGATCACCGGCAAGGGCAAGAAGAAGGAAGTCATCGTCACCTACACCGACGCCGAAGGCGAAAAGACCCTGACCGTGGACAAGCTGCTGGTGGCCGTGGGCCGTCGCGCCGCCACCAAGGGCCTGCTGGCCGAAGGCACCGGCGTCAAGGTCAACGAGCGCGGCCAGATTGAAGTCGATGCGCACTGCCACACCGGCGTCGACGGCGTGTGGGCGGTCGGCGACTGCGTGCGCGGCCCGATGCTGGCGCACAAGGGCTTCGAGGAAGGCATCGCGGTGGCTGAGCTGATCGCCGGCCTGCCGGGCCACGTCAACTTCGACACCATCCCGTGGGTCATCTACACCGAGCCGGAACTGGCCTGGGTCGGCAAGACCGAAGCCCAGCTGAAGGCCGAGGGCATTCCGTACAAGGCCGGCAGCTTCCCGTTCGCCGCCAACGGCCGTGCCGTGGCGATGATCGAGCCGGCGGGCTTCGTGAAGATCCTGGCCCATGCCGAAACCGATCGCATCCTCGGCATGCACCTGGTCGGCGCCAACGTCTCCGAGCTGGTGCACGAAGGCGTGCTGACCATGGAATTCAGCGGCTCGGCCGACGACCTGGCCCGCATCTGCCACGCCCACCCGTCGCTGTCGGAAGTGATCCACGACGCGGCGATGGCGGTCAGCAAGCGCGCCATCCACAAGGCGAACTGATCGTTCGCGGGTTGTGCCGGCCGCTGGCCGGCATGGCCGGATGGAATGAACCCCGCGTCGGCGGGGGTTTTTTTTGGGGATTTACCAGTAGTGGGG
>NZ_JAPTFO010000115.1:0-8878 GCF_030985515.1 Stenotrophomonas sp. Sm10 | reverse complement strand
CCCTCCCCACCCTCCAGGTCCAGGCCTCCCAGCCCTCGCGCATCGACACCCGGGTCACTGTCGACAACCCACATGCGCAGAACCGCACCCTCGGCGGCCTGCTCGAACACGTCTCCGGCGTGCAGAGCAGCGCCTTCGGGCCAAACGCGGGCGCTCCGGTCATCCGCAGCCTCAGCGGCAACCGCGTGCAGATCCTGCAGGACGGCCAGTCCATCCTCGGCATGAACGCGATCAGCGGCGACATCAACATTCCGTTCGATCCGCTGTTCGTACGCAGTGTGACCGTCAACAAGTCCTCCGACACCGTGCGCTACGGCGGCAATGCGATCGGAGGCAGCGTGGAGATCGATCCGGGCCTGATCTCGCGCAGCATGGAAGACAAGGACCAGTCGATGGAACTGGTCCTGCGCAAGGGCTTCAATGCTGCGGACGCGCAGGGCTTCCGCATGAACTTCAACAACCAGCGCAACGTCTCGACCAACCTGCAGGTCTCTCGGCAGCGCATCTCGCACTACGACATCCCCGGCAACAGCAAAGCCAGTGTCTGCAACGCCGCGCTGTTCCCGCCCACCGGCGGCGTCAACTCGGCGCTGGCCGACAGCTGCCAGAAGGAGGCGCGCGTCCAGCAGATCTACAACAAGGCCTCGCAGCCCTACATCGACCAGTTCATGACCGAAAACCCGGACTGGGCCGACGGCGATTTCTCCTTCTACACCAACAATCCGACTTCGGTCTGGCAGCGCCGCACCTACATCAATCCGGTCAACCCGGCCTACGTACCCGGCACGCCTTCGTACGTGCAGAAGCAGATCAACAACGACGTGACGCCCGATTACCATCACCGGTTGGGCAACAGTTACGCGCGCAATTCGCAGGTGGCGTTCGGGTCGACCCTGTTCTTCGACCGTGGTTACGTGGGTGTCAGCATCGATGCCAAGGACAGCGAATACGGCGTGCCCGGGTTCTCGATGCAGAACCTGTCGTTCGGTTCCAACTACGCCAACGCATTGCCGGTGGGCGTAGTGATCGAGCAGGAACGCTACGCACTGGAAGCCCTGTTGCGCGACCCGCTGCCGTGGTTCGAGCGCGCTGAACTGCGTGTTTCGAAGCTGGACAACACCTCGGGCGAACGGCTGGGTGCCACCCGGGCCAACGACTACGATTTCGAGAGCACCCAGGCCGAACTGCTGTTGAGCCATCAGCGTGTCGGTCCGCTCAGCGGCCTGCTCGGTTACAGCCACCAGTCGCGTGATATCACCGGCAGCGGCTCGCTGCGCTACCTGCCTGACGTCGACACCCGCAGCAACGCGATGTTCCTGAAGGAGACGCTGGACTTCGGCTGGGCCAGTTTCGACGCTGGCGTGCGCCACGAGCGCGTTGACCATGACCTGCAACCAAGCCGCTTCAAGACCGCGCGCAATGCCGCCAACACGAAACTGCAGGACCGCGACTACCGGCTCAACAGCTACAGCTTGGGATCGTATGTCGAGCTCGGTCCGTTGTTCGCCGCCAAGGTGCGCTACTCGTCCTCGCAGCGCGCACCGGAGATCAATGAGTTGTATGCGAGCAACGCGCACTACTCGGTGATGACCCAGGAAGAAGGCAACCAGAACCTCGAGCCAGAGCGCGCGAAAAACCTGGAGCTGACCGGCCTGTTCCATATCGGAGGGTTCGAACTGTCGGCTACCGCGTATCGGATGAAGTACGAGAACTATCTGTACCTGGGTTACTCGGGCGTGCAGACCGCCAACCGCCTGCCGCTGAAATACTGGAAGCAGACCGACACCACGGTGAAGGGCTTCGAGATCGACGCATCGCAGGCCCTGGACCTTGGCCGCTATGGCACGTTGAACATCTCCGCCTTCGCCGATCTGGTGAAGAACAAGGCCGATCACCCCGATTCGCTGCGTGCCCACAACGACGGCGAGTACCTGCCGAACATGCCGACCAACCGCTACGGCGCCAATCTGCAGTGGCAACGCGAGGGTTGGAAGGCGCAGCTGTCCAGCACCTACTACGACACGCAGAAGTACCTCGGCCGCAACGTCAGCGAGGAAGTGCCACTGGATGCCTTCAACCTGGTCGACCTGCAGATCAGCCGTGAGCTGCCGGTGCGCAGCAGCTACATCGCCGGCATGGAAGTGTTCATCAACGGCAGCAACCTGCTCAATGAAGAAGCACGGCCGCACAACTCACCGTTGAAGTACATCGCGCCGTTGCCGGGGCGTGGGTTCCAGGTGGGGGTGACGGTTAGGCTCTGACGATCGAACGCGTCGGTACGCGCCTGCGGGCAAATGGCCTGCAGGCGTTCTCCCCCGCCCCCTGCGGGGTTGCGCCACATTCACCGGTTGATTCACCATCGGCAAAACAGGAGAGCGTGATGAACTGGAAGCATGCGGTTTCACTGGCGCTGTTGTTGTCCGCTTCATCAGCCGCAAATGCTGCGTCTGCGATCACCTACGACAAGGATGGCCGCTACGGCTATTCGATGAACCAGTCTTCCCTCACCACTGCGATGCAGCAGTCGCTGCACTACTGCGCAGCGCGATCGCGCAATTGCGGCCAGTCCGCCAGCACCATCGGCGAAGGTTATTCGGCCATAGCGACCGGCACGATTGCGTTGGGCTTTGCACTGGGTGAGAAGACTGCGGACGCCGCGCAGCGGAAGGCCGAAAGAATGTGCAGGGAACGTGCCAACGACTGCACGCTTGCGTTGCTGTGGCGGGAAATTCCACCTCGTCACATTGAACCGCCACAGCTGCCGGGTGCGCCCGCTCCGGCACCAGCGACGACGCCCATGCCAACGCCTGCCACCCGCACCGATCAGCCAGGATAGTCAGCTCCACGCTGCGAGTGTCGGATAAAGAAAAACGCCTGCAGATCGAGGATCTGCAGGCGCTTCTTTATATCTGGCGGAGTGAGAGGGATTCGAACCCTCGATAGAGCTTTTGACCCTATACTCCCTTAGCAGGGGAGCCCCTTCGGCCACTCGGGCATCACTCCGGGGTTTTCTCCGCATCTGGTGCGTTGCACCTCAGCGGGGCGTGAATCATAACGTTAATCGAGTGCGAAGGTAAAGCGTTATTCGGCAGAATTTTCGCTACCGGTGCCACCGGCTTCATCACCACGCTGGATGCGCTGATAGATCTCTTCGCGATGCACAGCGACGTCCTTCGGCGCGGTGATGCCGATACGCACCTGGTTACCCTTGACGCCAAGCACGGTGACGCTCACCGAGTCACCGATCATCAGGGTTTCGCCGACGCGGCGAGTCAGGATCAACATTTTTGTAAGTCTCCATGGAACCGTGTGGAAGGGTATCCCCCACCGGCTTGACGCTCCGTCAAGAAGCGCTACCACGACAAAGGGAAAAGATTCGCAATGGTACCGTCAGCCGTCCCGCTCCTACAAGGAGGGGGACGGCCAGGTTCATCACAGGCGGGGGCTGACCCATTCGACGACTGCAGCCAGCGCAGTGGCAAGGGCGGGCCCGTCCTCGCCACCACCCTGGGCGAGGTCCGGGCGTCCGCCGCCCTTGCCCCCGATCTGACTGGCGATATGGGACAACAGTTCCCCGGCCTTGACCTTGCCCATTGCACTGCCGTTCACACCCGCAACCAGGGCAGCCTTGCCGTCCTGGGCACCGGCCAGCACGATCACCGCATCGCCCAGCTGCTGCTTCAGGCGGTCCATGGCGTCACGCAGGGCCTTGGCATCGAAGCCCTCCAGGCGGGCGGCCAGCACCTTCACGCCGGCAACCTCGACGGCCTGGCCGGACAGGTCGGCCGTGGCGCCGGCGGCGACCTTGGCCTTCACGGCCTCCAGTTCGCGCTCCAGCTGCTTCTGGCGCTGGCCGAGGGCACGGATCTTCTCGACCACGTCGGCGGCGCTGCCGCCCAGCAGTTCAGCGGCTTCGGCCAGGCGGGCCTCCTCGGCGTCCACGTAATCCAGGGCGCCCTGGCCGGTGACCGCCTCGATACGGCGCACGCCGGCCGAGACACCGCCCTCGGAGGTGATCTTGAACAGGCCGATGTCGCCGGTACGGTTGACGTGGGTACCACCGCACAGCTCAGTGGAGTAGTCACCCATCTTCAGCACGCGCACGTGCTCGCCGTACTTCTCGCCGAACAGGGCCATCGCGCCGAAGTCCAGCGCTTCCTGCATGCCCATGTTGTGGACTTCGGCCGCGTTGTTTGCGCGTACCTGCTGGTTGACCTTGCGCTCGATCAGCGCCAGTTCTTCCGCGCTGATCGGCTGGAAGTGCGAGAAGTCGAAACGCAGGCGGTCCGGCGCGACCAGCGAGCCCTTCTGCTGCACGTGGGTGCCCAGCACTTCGCGCAGGGCGGCATGCAGCAGGTGCGTTGCCGAGTGGTTGAGTATGGTGGCGCCGCGGCGCTCGCCATCGACCTGGCCGGACAGCACATCGCCCACTTTCAGGCCGCCGTCGGACAGGGTGCCGACGTGGCCATGGAACTGGCCAGCGAACTTCTGGGTGTCTTCCACCACCAGGCGCACGCCGTTGCCGGCAAGCACGCCCGTGTCACCGACCTGGCCGCCGGATTCGGCGTAGAACGGGGTCTGGTTGGTGATCACGATGACCGAATCACCGGCATCGGCCGACTGCACCGGACGGCCGTCCTTGAGCAGGGCCAGCACGCTCAGGCCGTCGGCCTGCAGGCGGTCATAGCCCAGGAACAGGGTCGGGCTGAGCGTTGCCACCAGCTCGGCCGGCAGGGTCACGCCGCCGCCGAACTTGCCGGCTGCGCGTGCGGTCTCGCGCTGCTGCTCCATTGCGGCGTCGAAGCCGGCGATGTCGACGGTCAGGTCGCGCTCGCGGGCGATGTCCTGGGTCAGGTCGAGCGGGAAACCGTAGGTGTCGTAAAGGCGGAAGGCGTCAACGCCCGGGATCACGCCGTTGCTGGCCTTGCCCGCCACGTCCTCGAAGATCTTCATGCCGGCATCGAGGGTTTCGGCGAAACGCTCTTCTTCGGCCTGCAGCGCACGGGTGACGGTGTCCACCGCCGCCGGTAGTTCCGGATAGGCCTCGCCCATCTGCTCGACCAGGGTCGGCACCAGCTTGCTGAAGAACGGCTGCCGCACGCCCAGCATCCAGCCGTGGCGCAGGGCGCGGCGGATGATACGGCGCAGCACGTAGCCACGGCCTTCGTTGGACGGCAGCACGCCATCGACGATCAGGAACGAACAGGCGCGGATGTGATCGGCGATCACGCGCAGCGACTTGTTTTCCAGGTCGGCGGTGCCGGTCAGCTCGGCGGCCTTGCGGATCAGCGCCTGGAACAGGTCGATCTCGTAGTTGGTGTGAACGTGCTGCAGGATCGCCGCCAATCGCTCCAGGCCCATGCCGGTATCCACGCACGGCGCCGGCAGCGGCACCAGGGTGCCGTCGGGCTGGCGGTCGAACTGCATGAACACCAGGTTCCAGATTTCGATGAAGCGGTCGCCGTCTTCATCCGGCGAACCCGGGGGGCCACCGGCGATGTGGTCGCCGTGGTCATAGAAGATCTCGGTGCACGGGCCGCACGGACCGGTGTCGGCCATCTGCCAGAAGTTGTCCGAGGCGAACGGTGCGCCCTTGTTGTCGCCGATGCGCACGATGCGCTCTTCCGGCACACCGACCATGTCACGCCACAGTTCGTAGGCTTCGTCGTCGGTCTGGTACACGGTAACCAGCAGGCGCTCGGCCGGCAGCTTCCAGACCTGCGTCAGCAGCTCCCAGGCCCAGGCGATCGCGTCCTTCTTGAAGTAATCGCCGAACGACCAGTTGCCCAGCATCTCGAAGAAGGTGTGGTGGCGTGCGGTGTAGCCAACCTGGTCGAGATCGTTGTGCTTGCCGCCCGCGCGCAGGCAGCGCTGGACATCGGCCGCGCGCACGTAGCTGCGCTTTTCCGCGCCGAGGAACACGTCCTTGAACTGCACCATGCCGGAGTTGGTGAACAGCAGGGTCGGATCGTTGCCCGGCACCAGCGGCGCCGACGGCACGATGGTGTGGCCTTTGCCCTTGAAGAATTCAAGGAAATCGCTGCGGATCTGGGAAGTCGTGAATTTGGCGGATGCGTTCATTGGGGGCTGGCAGTCTGCGGGCCGGCGGACCCGGACCACCGGCCGCGTTGGCCAGGGTCGCGAGGGACCGCCGAAAACCTAAAGGGTATCAGGCCCGGCGCCGCCAGTCTCAGTCATCCGGGTCGTAGCGGGTCGCGCGGCGGATGCTGTCGCCGTCGAAGCCCCGTCGGGCCAGCAGATCGGCGGCCTTGCGCCGCTGCGCCAGGTCCTGCGGGCCGGCCTCGCCAAAGCGCCTGCGGACCAGATCGCGAGCATTTTCCTGCCAGTCGCCTTCGTAGCTGTCCATTGCTACGGCAATCGCGGCACTGTCCAGGCCGTGGGTGCCAAGCTCGGCGCGGACATGGATCGGCCCATAGCCGGTGTTGGCGCGCATCCGCACCAGGTTCTCAGCGAAGCGGGTGTCGTCCTGCCAGCCGGCCTCGGTCAGCTTGGCGACAGCGGCCTGCGCGGCTTCGTCTTCAATGCCACGGGCGGTCAGCTTGCGGGTGAGTTCCTTGCGCGAGTGTTCGCGGCGGACCAGAAGGCCCAGCGCCCGCTGCACGGGAGTCTGCTCACGCGGTCGGCGCTTGCGGCCGGTCGGAATGTCTTCGGCGTCGGACATGGGTACTCCAAGGGTGGCGCCATCCGTGGCACCCAGCCCATCCATGGGCGATTCGAACCTGCGGGACAGGGCGACGTCACTGACGGCGCCGCCCTGCCCCACAGCAAGCCTTACTCGTCGTCGCCTTCGTCGTCACCATCCTCGCGGGCCGCTTCGGCCGGCTGGAACTTCTCGCGCAGTTCTGCCTCGAGCTTTGCAGCGACGGTCGGGTTGTCGCGCAGGTAGCCGCGGGCGTTGTCCTTGCCCTGGCCGATGCGTTCTTCACCGTAGCTGTACCAGGCGCCGGCCTTTTCGACCAGCTTGGCATCCACGCCCATGTCGATCAGTTCGCCCTCGCGGCTGATGCCTTCGCCGTACAGGATCTCAGTGATGACCTGCTTGAACGGAGGCGCCAGCTTGTTCTTGACCACCTTGATCTTGGTCTGGTTGCCGATGATCTCGTCACCCTTCTTGATCGCGCCGATACGGCGGATGTCCAGGCGGACCGAGGCATAGAACTTCAGCGCGTTGCCGCCCGTGGTGGTTTCCGGGCTCTGGCCCGGCATCATCACGCCGATCTTCATGCGCAGCTGGTTGATGAAGATCACCAGGGTGTTGGAGCGCTTGATGTTGCCGGTCAACTTGCGCAGCGCCTGGCTCATCAGGCGGGCCTGCAGACCCGGCAGCTGGTCACCCATCTCGCCTTCGATTTCGGCCTTCGGGGTCAGTGCGGCGACCGAGTCGACCACCAGGATGTCGACCGAGCCCGAACGGACCAGCATGTCGGCGATTTCCAGCGCCTGCTCACCGGTATCCGGCTGCGACAGCAGCAGGTCGTCCACGTTCACGCCCAGCTTGGCGGCATAGATCGGGTCCAGCGCGTGCTCGGCGTCGATGAAAGCTGCGGTACCGCCCATCTTCTGGCACTCGGCGATGGCCTGCAGGGTCAGGGTGGTCTTGCCCGAGGATTCCGGCCCGTAGATCTCAACGACACGGCCCTTCGGCAGACCGCCAATGCCCAGTGCGATGTCGAGCATCAGCGAACCGGTCGGGATGGCTTCGACGGGCTCGACCACGCGGTCACCCATGCGCATCACCGAGCCCTTGCCGAACTGCTTCTCGATCTGGCCCAGAGCAGCAGCCAAGGCGCGCTTCTTGTTCTCGTCCATCGTATTGGTCCTTGCAGAGGTCATGTCGTTGGGGGTGCTGTCTTTGGGGGTCTTCTTTGCCATGGGTTCACTTTAAGTCGGACGTATCGCACAGGCTGAGATTCTGCCCGGCGCTCTGAAAAGAATTATCGGACATCCGTACCAACCTCAGTGGAACCAGAGAATCGCCACAAAAGACCGCGGGGTAATGCGCTATGGAACGGGTCAACGGTTGGGCCGCAGCAGGCCGCAATAGAGGCCCTCGATCGCGAAATCCTGGTCCGGCAGCACCTCGATCGGCTTGTAATCGGGATTGCGCGGCAGCAGGCGGATGCGGTCCTTGGCGATCTTCAGCAGCTTGACGGTGATCTCGTCATCGATGCGGGCCACCACGATCTGCCCGGAATGGGCGTCGCGGGTGCGGTGCACACCGATCAGGTCACCGTCGAAGATGCCCTCGTCGATCATCGAATCGCCCTGCACCTTCAGCAGGTAGTCCGGCGCTGGCGAGAAGAACACCCGGTCCAGCACCACGAAATCGTCCGAGCCGATGTCGGCGCCGATCGGGAGGCCGGCCGCAACCCGGCCCAGCACCGGCAGGCGCAGCACACTGTCGGGCAGGCCCGGCTCGGCCAGCTTCTCGACCGGCGGCGCCTGCACCAGGCGGATGCCGCGGGCCTGGCCCGGGATGCGACGGATCGCACCGGCCTGCTCCAGGGCTTCCAGGTGGTACTGGGCCGCGCGCACGCCCTTGAAGCCGAACGCACGTGCGATTTCAGTCTGCGAGGGCGGTGCGCCTTCGCTCTCGATACGCTCGGCGATCAACTGCAGGATCGCCTGCTGGGTGTCGGTCAGGTCCATGGTTAGTAGTATTACTACTAACGCACACAACTGCAAGTGCCGGGTACGACAAACAGGTGATGGGGATCTGTAGTGCCGAGCCATGCTCGGCAGTTGGGCCAATGGCCGGGCGGCAAAGGCAAAAGCAAGAGCAGCCGACCAGCGGTCGGCCCTACAGGAATCGCGCAGCGATTCCACGGCTTCGATGGGGAACCGCTGCGGGGACGCC
>NZ_JAPTFO010000114.1:0-9298 GCF_030985515.1 Stenotrophomonas sp. Sm10 | reverse complement strand
CTCCATCTATTCTTATTAAGTCAACAGCATAGGCTTCGTGGTTCATTTTAATGGTTATTATAAAGTTCCGTTCATCTATGATAATTTCATCTATAACAAGATACATTGAAGAAAACATAGCTCTTGCATAATTTGGTTCACTACGATAAGTAAGCCCATGTTCGTCAATATCTAAAATTACCCATCTTTTCTTTCTAAACAATCCTTTGGTACTTGTAAATACAGTACGATACTTCCTGATGGGCTGTTCCTCATTTTTTGCTAATTTAACTTGTTCGTTCATTGTTATTCTCCTTTTGCTTACAAATTGATTTTAGGCAGTTTGACAAACTATTTTTGTCAAACAACCTATCAGCTAGTTCTTCTATTTCTTTTTGCGTCATTTTACGCTCACTTACTGCATCAACTTTTTTCATCCAAAATATCATACACCTTAATAAAATTATCGTAAGATACAGGATAAAACTCACCCTTAACGCCTCTCACTACAACCTCGCCTGAAAATAAACGCTCAACACCTTCCAAGGTGTTTATTTCAAGAAAACCCTGTTCTTTTATAGTTTCTATTAATTCGTCCCTTTGTAGTTCCTCTAAAGGAGTAGTAACAAAATACCCCAAAAAATTGAGCACTTCAATGATACTTTTAGTATCGTCTATATCCATCTTAATAAAGTCTACTTCATATACCCTTTTTGTAAAGGTATTTACTGTTCCTTTTACACGATTGTACGTTTACAAAAAAATATCAGGGTCTATCGACCAAAAACAACCATCTGTATTATCCTCACGGATAACCCAATTACCTCTAGGTAAGGAAATCTCTCCTCTTGTTCGTACGTCCTAGGGCATCATCTGCGATGGCAGCTACCCGACCGTTAGCGATAAATGTTTGCATAAGATAAACTCCTTTTATTTTACTGTATTGTAATTTCCTATCAAAATAACTATTTTACTTCTGTTTGTCGCTTAATTTGAAATAACCCAGATACTATCAAGAGAATACTTAAGATATTCCCAATGATTGAGGTGGATGCTTTTTCACCAGTGTTTGGAAGAATCCCTACTTCTTTTATGCGCTGGGTTGAAGGTGATGATATCGCCTTTTTTGTCATATCAACGGATAATTTATTCTCTGTGGCATTTGAACTACTGCTAGATCTGTCCAGAACATTTGATAAACCATCCCTATCAATCTGATTTTTTTGCTCAGTCGGATTATCAACTACCACATATCCATCTGGTAGTTCATCTTGACTAGGAGCTACTAGAGGGATTGCTGTGCTTGTTTCTGACAACTCTCCAGTAGCTGGATTTACACTATAGGTTGTTGTCATGCGCAGTCCATCTGTTTCACTAACTTGCGGACGAGTCCCAATATGAATGATACGTGGTGCTCCTTCTGTCAACACTTTGCCAGTCACGTCCTCTACATGTGCTTCACCACTTTGAATGACTTGAATAGCCCCCTTTGCAAGACTATCATCACCAACATAATTTGTAACAATAGGTAATACGACATTTTCACCAGTCCCTACTTCAATAATATGTGGTTCCATTTCCTCACGTGCTTCGGTGATACTTGAGGATAGATTGCCATCTTGCAAAAGTTTATAAGATGTGGTTGTCGTTACGTTACCTTCTTTACCCTCTTGTAGAGTTGTTCGTTGACCTCTTGGAACTTTGGCATTTTCACGAACTCTTTCAACAATAGGGATAATGGTTGACGATACAACAGCCTTGGTACCAACTGAAACAACTTTATCTACTGGCTGTTTAGAGATGGCTTCACTTGTGGTATATTTTCCAGTATGCACGCCATTGTGACGTTTGTAGGTGGTGATGATATTTTTGGTCCCATTTTCACCTTGAGTAATGATCTTGCGCACACCCGCTTCTACAGTTTCGTCTGATACGTAGCGAGTGTTGTATGGGATAGTCTGAGAACTTTCTACCACTTCATCTGTATTAGTGTTTTTATAGACTGTTCCTGGAATAGTTTCAATATTGTTATCAACTGCATTTTTCCATTGTCGGTAGGTAATTGATTGGCTCTCGTTTTTAGAAACTTTATCTTTATTGGTCTCGTTCAAAGTTTCCTCTTTAGGAGACTCTTTAGTGAGGTAAAGGTAAGTAGCTACTCGACGATTATCAACAAAGGAACCAACAATACTCTGCTTGCCATCATCTGATTTAGTGTACCCACGTGTTGACCCACCACCATCTAGTAGGAATGCTAATTTGATGTTATCTAGTCCAATTTGCTGTACATAATCAACAATGTCAGTGTGAGAATAACCTGTCTTATGTGACGTATGACCATTGATGATAACAATTTCTTGTTTCCCATCCTTATACTCAATAAAAAGTGTTCGTCCATTTTTCTCATTAGGGTAACCCTGCCACCGACTATCTTTACCGAAGGATGGTTCAAGTTTCCCATTAGTAACGAAGGCACCAAATGCCCCAGTATTCCAACCGTTTTCACCTTGTAGCTCAAACACCTGGTTAATGCTAGTGTTGTTTAGAGTAGTTGCTCCCACATGACCGTTGCCATCTGAGTACAAGATACCTGTTTTACCCGCATTAATCTCTTTTTGACTCCAAGCATTATCCGTATTCTCCAGCTGCCAGAAACCACCTGAAACAATGACAGGAATTTGGCGGTTGGTTGCCTCTTCTGAAATAGCCTCCTTATTCCAAATCGGGAATTGACCATCTTTAATTTGGTTGACAGCCTTTTCTAGGTGGTAAGGACCATTGCCGTCCCAAGTAATAGTTCTAATGGTTAGCCCATCTTGTTGCTTGTCCGTTACTTTAATAGCATGGTCAATCGTGAAGGCATCATCCGATTCTACTTCGTGAACCACACCACTTAGATGCTTATCTTGGTCTACGTTTTGAACAGCTGATGACGTATGCTCATTGTCAGTGTATGTCTCATTAGCCTCACTTGATACTGGCTGTATGTCATTACTTACTTGTTTATCTTGGTCTACGTTTTGAACAGCTGATGACGTATTCTCATGTTCAGTGTATGTCTTATTAGCCTCACTTAATACTGGCTGCATGTCATTACTTACTTGTGCTGTATGAGTTGTTTGTGTATTATCTTGCGTATGGTCTGTCACGACGGCTAAGGCATTTGAGCCGTCTGTGGCGGTTACCTCATCCGCTGAAACATTGCCAGCTGAGAAGGCCAAGGCTCCAGCTAGTGCTAGCCCACAGACGAGACCGTAAGCCTTTGATTTCGATTTCCTAAAGTACCTAATTTGAATTAAGACAGAATAGTATTTTTGCCCTCCTTGTTTAATCTCCATTTTTTCTCCTTTATGTCATATAAGTGGCTTTTTCAGCCTACAACAAGCCAAGGGCTCGAACCCTGTTAAGCACCGACTGCACTTGTTACTAACTTACTAACTGATATATCTAGCAACCGCTCTAATTGTCTTTAAAATATCAATCAAGTGAGTAAATTTAACAGGGAAGGAATGTCTATTTTTTACATTTTCAAATGTTCCTTCCCAAAGCCATACCAGGGAGCGAATCCTGATATGGCAAACCCAGTAGTTCAATACCCAGTTTTTGTTTTGCCTTTCTCAAGTCTTACGTCTTATCAAATTTAACTTGATTAGGCAAGATGAGACTTTAGTCTATGTTCTTACGACGTACTGAACCAAGTAAACCACCAAGACCTAGCAACATCGCACCAAGACCTGCAAGTCCCACAGAAGCCATTTCACCTGTATGTGGGAGTTGTGGTTGTTGTGGTGCTTGCGTTGGTGTCTCAGGTGTTGGATTTTCAGGTGTGTGAGTGGTCACTTTTGCGACCATTTCTTTACCATTGACCGTGTTGATAAAGGTATTTTCAACTTCTCCAGCTGCAATACGCTCAACCTCGATATAAAAGTCAGCGTCAAATGTCCCTTCAACCCCTAGTGAATTAAGGAACTCTTTATCAATGGTGTAAGCCCACTCACCTTTTTCAGCGTCCCAAGTGACTTTAATAATCTTATTGATAAAGTCACTGTTAGTGTCTTGGTCGAAATTAAAGACAAATTGATACTCTGTCCCTTTGGCAATTTTATCGCCTGCTTTAATCACTTGACCGTCTTTAGTGGTCACATCATATGGCAAGGTCATGTCTTCTTTAGCGGTATACTCTGTACCTGTGATAACGCCTTTCCAGTTGCCTGTATAGCGGTCATGTGTGGTATCAAGCTTATCTAAGCCGTCGTATTGCCATAGGGTGTCATGATGCTTACCAACGGTTACCCCGTCCAGGAGATAGTGGATATAGTCGCCAATTTTCACTTCTTGACCATCAAGGACTTTAGTTTCATCTTTGGCGTCCAAGGCGTGCTTTTCAGGTTGCACGGTTGGGATGGTATTTACGACAAGGTTTGAAACATAAGGATTTCCATAATCGATTTGTTGGAAATCGTTCTCAACCTTTTCACCGTCACCAACTGTAAGTGTCGCTGGGAGATTGATTGTGATGTTTCTATTCTTCGACACATAGTCCGAATAGAACGTCACTGGGTCTTTAGCAACCCACAAGTAAAACTCACCTTTTGGCTCAAGTCCTGCTTGTTTGAGGAAGTTTGAAACGGCTTCTGTACGTCCTTTGTCAGACAAAACATGGTACATATCAAAGAGTGCTTTCACGTCCTGATTTTGTCTATCTTTGATAGTAATATTGTCAACATCAACCGTAAACGCACCGTCTTGCACGTCATCCAAAATACCGAAGCCTTTTGCAATAGCTTCTTTTGAAGCTGTAAGGCTACTGTATGGGCTGTAATCAGTAGTTAAGCCGTAGTTGACATGCTTATCAAAGATAGTAGCCCCGTCAATGCCAGCACCTGAGTTGTCAGTGACAGTCTTGGTTGGTTTTGGTTTATCAGGGGTCTTATAGGTTACTGTGTTTGAGTAGACGCTATAATCACCTGTCTTGACGTTGTAGGTGTTCTTATAGAGTCCTTTATCATACTGAGGTGTCACATAAAGGACAGGTGCTTCAATAAACTTCCCTTGATAGACATAGCTAAACGTGTAAGTGTTTGAGGCTTCATCAAAGTTAGCTGTCGTCCAGCCTTTGGCTTTAGCTTCTTCAAGCGCACGTCCGCTATCAGACCCAACGCCACCATCAAGCGGATCGGTGATTGTCACTGTATCACCTACTTTAATGTTGGCTAGGACATTTTCATAAGACAGCTTGTGTTCTTGCAAGTCACCCTTGGCAACTGTCAAGCTATTTGTATTTGCCCCGTCACTATTAGTTTGTGTTTTGAGTACAGTTGGTTTGTACTGCAACTTATAATCATGATAGCTTGCTTTGATAATCTGATTTTGTGTTTCAGATACCGTTGTTAAGCTCAAGGTTGGCTTTTCAGGATTAGTAGCTTTAACCAGCTCAGCCGATACAGGGTCAACTGTAACAGGGTCAACATTTGTTTTAGTCAAATTAGCGGAAATACCAGGCTGTGACACAGGTGAAACGACACGGGTATTGGTCGCAAACCAATAGGTCTGTCCTTTCGAATCTTCGGGCCCGTCCCACTGGATAAACTCTGTATTAAAAGCAGACCCTGATGTGAAGTATCCAATAGTAGCTCCCTTATATTGACTAGGTGAGCTTGATGTGTCCCAATCAACACCTACATCTTGAGGACGGTTATAGTTGGAAGCATAAGCGTAGCCATCGTCATGCACAGTGACCGTAGAACCATTGATTTCTACCATACGACCGTTCACAGCTTTAGCTCCCTCACGTCCGATAGGGTTATTATTAAGGGATGAGTAAGTGATGGCGATAGGTGCTTTTTCTGACGCTGTAAACGCAACTTCTTGTCCATTGACATTGTAGTAGTACGTATCAGTTACAGAAAAGTTCATGTAGTCTTTATTATCATCAAGTCCGTTATTACGAGAAACTACAAATCCTTCTGTCGGGTCGTTCAAAACATAGACATTAACAAGACCCGTCGCCCCGTTTTGGATAATCCGAAACTCACGGTGAATACGAGTGATGTTTTGCACTTGTCCGTCAGCTGTGGTAGCGGTAATACCCTGCAAGTCACGGTAATCAAGCGAAGTAGACCAACCAGCCCCAACGTTGGAGTATTTCAAGACACCTGTTGAATCCAAGATACGAGCATATCCTGATGTCCCACTTGTTGTCCCAATATACCCCGTTGAGGTAACTTGTGCCCCAGCAGCACTAGAAGCAACACGGGCTTGTGGATTAGGACGATCAAAATCAAGAGCTTGGAGGACAACTTCTTTGGTATAGCCTTCAGTGCCTGTCTTACTTTGTAAGTCTCGATACTGAGCCTGCCACTGTGCCTGTTTGTCTTTTGCTTGGCTATATGCTGCTTGGTTTTGCTGGGCGATAACTTGAGCTTCTTGAGTTGTTTTTACAGTCTGCGTACTGTAATTAACAGTTGCACCGATACCTGACAACTCATTGCCTTTACTATCTGCGTCTTGGTTGACTTGGTTGCTTGTGTTTTGTAATTCTTCATAAGCACGTAAGACAGCACGATTGACCTCGACCTTATCGTTCGCAGCTTGAATGGCTGCTTGGTTACGAGCGTTGAGGGCTTCAACTTCTTCAACTGTATTGACGACTTGGTCTTTGACCGTCACGTTCACAGATTTGTTTTTAAGGTCAGTGATAGCCCCATCTAGGGCTTGATTGACCTCATTAGCACGAGCTACCGTATCTTGGTAGCGCTTGAAGGCTGCCACATAGCTGTCTGTATTGCGTTTGTTTTCAGACAACTGTTCTTGAGCGATTTCTTTCGCTTGTTGGTTGGCTTGTGCTGTGCCATCCGTAGCTGTTGAGTTATTGTTAGATACAGTAACGGTCGTTTCAGAGCCGTGGTCTTGGACTTGTTGAGACACGTAATCATTGTTGGCTTTGATAGCCGTTTGAGCGCCGTTGTAAGCTGTGTTATTAGCTTCCTGTGTCGCTTGTGCTCGTTTGATAGCGTCTACCTGTTGAGCTTGGTCTTGCGCAATCTTAGCCTTGGCTTGATTGAGGTCTGCCGTATTGGTTGGTGTGCCTTTATCTTGTGTAGCATCTTGAGTGACTCCTACCCCTGCTTGCTTGGCGTCATCTACCGCTGTTTTGACAGATGAGTTATCAACCGCTACTTCTTGAGCAGCTGTTGATGTGTTTGCTTGGTCTGCATAGCTATTATTAGCTTCGCTTGACGCTGGCTGCACGTCAGCCTGTTTCGTGCTTGGTTGGCTATCTGTTGGTGTTGTCACCTCATCCGCCGAAACATTTCCAGCTGAGAAGACGAGTGCTCCTGCCAGTGCAATACCGCAGACAAGTCCATACGCTTGAGATTTTCTAAAATATCCTTTACCTTGTTCTTTTAACGTCATTCTTTAAATATCCTTTCTATTGGTTGATTATGCTTTCTTTTTATTTTTAAACGCCAAAGTTAGACCAGCTACTGCAGTCATAGCGCCCAAAATACCAAAAGCTACTGTGTTTTTGTCTCCAGTGTGAGAAAGTGTCACAGTTGAGCCATCTTCTTTAGTGACCGTGATTGTCTTGTCAGCGTTCGTTTTAGCTCCGATAGCTTCAGGTGATGTAACTGTGCCATCTGATAAGATCACTTGACCGTCACGCGTTGAAACAATTTGAGCGCCTGTATTAGTACGTACTGGATTTTGTTCCGTCACATCTTGCACAGTTTGACCTGTTGAAGTTGAAGTAGTTCCAATTTGAGACTTCCCTTGTTCGTTTGCCTCGTCTGTTGTTTTTGGCTTTTCAGCTGGGACACCGTCAAGGCTCCCAGCGTTATCCTTACCTTGTGGTTTGTCTGTAGTTGATGATGTATCTGGTGTTACTGGTTTATCAGTTGGTACGCCATCTAGGCTTCCAGCGTTATCCTTACCTTGCGGTTTGTCTGGAGTTGTTGGATCAACTGGAGTAACTGAAGGCTCTGTTGGCTGAACTGCTGGAGCTTCTGTTTCTGTTGAAGCGCTAGGTGCTGTTGGCTGAACTGCTGGAGCCTCTGTTTCTGCTGGAGTTACAACTTCAGTTGAAGGCGCTGAAGGATCGACTGGTGTTACTTCATCAGCTGATACGAAGCCTGCTTGTGCTAATGCGAGTGTTGATAAGGCAAGAGCTGATAACAATTGTTTCTTTTTCATGTTGTTTTTTCCTTTTCTTTATTTAATATAGTCTGCTTCTTTAGGTTCAGTTGTCACAACAAAACCGTATTTTGCAGTATCAGATTTTTTAACAGTAAAACTTAGACGAATACTTGAAGCCTTTTCACCATCTTTTACAGATAAGACATAGGTAGGCGTGTATTCTTTCGTTTTTGAGTCATATGTCATCTTCTCTAGAATGACTGATTGCAAGGTTCCCTCTTTAGGTGCCGTGTATTTGGCATCTCCATCTGAGAGATACTTTGATAAGGCTTCTTTATTACCTGAGTAATAAGTCTGTAAAAAGTAGCGATTAAAGACATCTACCTGATGTTCCTTATTGATTAGAGAGTTTGTATTTTTTAACTCTTGATAAAGATAAGTGACCTGCTCAGATTGTTTTGATAACTGAGCAAATGCTGCCATAGACGAGATAATTCCTCCCGCTGCTAAAACACCTAAAATTCCCAATAAAACATACACTTTTTTCAAAGAAGACTCTTTGACACTTGGTGCTGCCACTGGTTGAATAGGGGCTACAGACATTGTAGAGGCATATTTCCGTGTTGGTATTGCAGGTGATACTTGTTCCCCTTCTACTGGAAATAGAGGCAAGCTTGATTCTTGAATTCCTAAGCTGACCTTGTAAGCTGGGTAAATCTGATTCACAAAATACTCACGCTTTTCAGTGTAAGTATATGACTGAAATTCAGGCTCGATCAAAATCGCTTGAATTAAAGGCAATAGAAGATTTTGATAGTTTGCATCAATAACAAATGGAATAGCAAATACTTCTCCCTCTGAAATAGCTTCTTTGCCTTCCAGATGACAGATTGCAACCCTGTTTAATTGCATGTGCCCATAAGCATCTTTTATAGCTTGAAATAGCAACTCTGCTTGATGAAAGGTCACATAAGGTAATGATTCTTCAATCGTATGATCAAAGTCCATATACTGTTGATCTAGTCCCTCAATAATACCGAGCAACTCACTATCATCATCTGGAGATTTACCATCTTCCCAAGTTACCTCAAGAAAGAGATCATCCGTTACCAAGCATTTATTGCTTTTCTTAAAAGGGATAAATGCCATAGTAACCACCTTAACCTTTCACAAAGGTAAAGCC
>NZ_JAPTFO010000113.1:0-9337 GCF_030985515.1 Stenotrophomonas sp. Sm10 | reverse complement strand
GTGTGCGCAGGATTGCGCACACGAGCAAGCGGCGACCGAGCTTACATGGACGTACTTGCAGCGTCCCCCGTAACCGGACCCACCCCGCCATCCCACAGGAAGCCAGCTTTTGCTTCGGCTGTTGCTGTTGCTCCGGCTTGCAGCAGGTGCAGGGCCGCAGGCCCTGCCGCCGCACCCTACCGCCCCATGACCCTGGCGATCGCTTCCAGCAGCAGTTCACCGGTCACCGGCTTGCGCAGGAAACCGCCGATGCCGGCCGCTTCCACCTGCTGCTGCAGGTCCGGATCGGTCCGCGCGGTCACGGCAAGCAGCGGCAGCATGTAGCCCTGGTTGCGCAGGTGCTGGGCCAGTTCGAAACCGCTCAGGCCCGGCAGGTCCAGGTCCAGCAGGCCGACGTCGAAATCGCCGGCACTGATCTCGCGCAGCGCCGCCAGCGCATGGCCTGCATGCACCACCTCATGCCCACGCGCACTCAGCAGCCCGCGTATCACATCGGCCACGGTCGCGTCGTCTTCCACCAGCAGTACCCGCAATGGCGGCATGTTGGCCGCTTCCTGGCGGTGCGTATCACCCTCTGCCTCGGCATGGGCATCGACCACCATCGGCAACGGCAACGTCACGCCGAAGCAGGTGCCACGACCGAGCTGGCTCTCCACCTGGATCCGCCCTTGCATGGCATGCGCCAGTTCGCGGCAGATTGCCAGGCCCAGGCCACTGCCACCGTACTGTGCAGCGGTGCGTGCGCCATCGGCCTGCTCGAAGCGGCGGAAAAGGCGCTGCTGTTGTTCCTGGCTGATGCCCGGGCCGGTGTCGCGCACTTCGAAATGCAGCGATCGCAGTTCGGCGTCGCTGCGGGCGTGCAGGGTGATGGTGCCGCGGCTGGTGAACTTGACCGCATTCGAGAGCAGGTTCAACAGGATCTGCCGTACCCGCATTGCATCGCCGTTGGCCTGCAGGCCGGCGGGCAGCTGGTTGTCGAGCGTGAAACGCAGGCCCTTCTGCGCCGCCAACGGCCCCATCAGCGCGGCCAGGTCCTGCAGCAGGCTGCCCAGTGCGAACGGCTTGTGCTGCAGCTCCAGGCGGCCCGATTCGATCCGCGCCAGGTCCAGCGCATCGTTGACCAGATGCAGCAGGTGCTCGCCGGCATGGCGGATCGATTGTGTATAGCCACGCTGCTGCGGATCCAGCGGCGAGGCCAGCAGCAGCTCGCTCATACCCAGCACACCGGTCATCGGTGTACGTATCTCGTGGCCAAGATTGGCCAGGAAGCGGGTCTTGGCCGCCGACGCCTGTTCGGCCAGTTCCTGCTTGTGCAGCGCAAGCTGGTAGGCGTGGCGACGTTGCAGGCGCCGACGGTAAAGCCAGGCGAACCAGCTGGTCAGCAGCAGCGCGAACGAGGCAAGCATCAACAGGCCGGACAAGCTGCGCCACCACGGTGGCTGCACGCGGAATTCCAGGCTCTGCACACGTGACCAGACATGGTCAGCCGACCGCGCCTGCACTTCCAGCCGATAGCTGCCCGGTGCCAGCCGCGAGAACAAGCGCTCACCGGCCGGCCCCACTTCCACCCAGTCCGGGTCATAGCCGGCCAAGCGGTAACGATAGGTGTTGGACGCCGAATCGGCGAACGACAACAGGCGCGCGACGATGCGCAGATCGCGGTCGCCGTCGGCGATCTGCAACGGCGCGTCGTGGGTGAGGTCCAGCACCTGCTCGTTGCGGCGCACCTCCACCCGCTCGATCACCAGCGGCGCACGCCGCATCGACGGACGTACCTGCTTCGGGTCGAACACCACCACACCGGCCGGTGTACCTGCCACCAGATGACCGTCTGCCGACATCACCAGCGTGTGTTCGCGGAATTCCTGGCTCGGCAGGCCATCGTGCACGCCATACAGGCGCACACTCTGGCCGTCGGCCCCGATGCGCACCAGGCCACGCGCACTGGTTGCCCACGCAACCCCCTGCGCATCGACCACCAGCCCCGAGGCGGAGATCGCCGGGTAGCCCTGCTCTGCACCGATCACGGCCTGCCGCTCCAGCCGGCCCTGGCTCCAGCGGTAACGCGACAGGCGGCCATCTTCGGACAGCCAGACCTGGCCATCGGTGCCCACGTGCAGTGCATGGATCGCGGTCGCCGGCGCACCCGGCACCGGCTGGAAACGCTCGCTTTCCGGCAGCCACTGCAGCAGGCCACGGCTGCTTGCCAGCCAGATATGGTCCTGTGGCCCGCATTCCACGTCCAGATTGAGCTGGCCCTGCTGCAATCCACGCTGGCCATTATCCAGTTGGCGCCGCAGGCGCCCATCCAGATCGCGTTGCTGAAGCCCCGACGGCAGCATCAGCCAGAGACTGTCACCATCACAGGTCATCATGGATTCGATGACTCCTTCCATGGTCGCGTCGGCGCCGGCATCCCGGCCCCAGCGGCGCAGATCACGCCGCTTCGGGTCATAGCGCAGCAGTGCGTCGTTGGAACCGATCCAGACCTGGCCGCGGCGATCCTCGCGCACCGAGGTCAGCCAGTGCATGCCGTTGACCCAGGTACGGTGCTGTTCGATGCTGCCGGTCTTCGGATCGAAGCGGTCCAGCGCGCCGTGGCTGCCGACCGTCCAGATGCCGCCATTGCTGGAGGGGCTGGTGCCCAGCACGAAGGCATTGCGCAGCGAGCGCGGGTCGTCCTCCAGCCGCGACAGCACCGAGAACTGCCACCAGCGCGGCAACAGGTGCCACAGGCCGGCATTCGTGCTGGCCAACCAGATGCCGCCCTCGCGATCCTCGTAGGCACCTGTCCAGTTCGGGCGCACCGGGCCACGTGCCACCGCGCTGTACAGGGGCACGGCCTGGTACTGGCCATCGACCGCCCGGCCGAGGCCGGTGCGGGTGTCCAGCCAGTGCCCGCCCTGCTCGTCGCGCAGCATCATGCCCAGCACCTGCTCGCCTTCGGGCAGCTTCCAGGACGGTGCCTCGAAACGACCATCGGGACGGCGCACCATGGCACCGGCCATCGTGCTGATCCAAAGGCTGCCATCGGATTCGGCCGTCAAGCCATTGATCAGCAGGCTGGGAATGATGCCGGCCCCGACCCGCTCAAAGTCCGTGCCGGTCCAGCGCGCGACGCCATGCTTGGTGCCGATCCACAGGCTGCCGTCAGCCAGGGTGGCCAGGTACGGCACCGATGCCGCCGGCAGGCTGCGCGGGTTGTTCGCTTCAGGCAGGAAGCGCTGCAACCGGTCCTGGTTGTCCAGGCGGTACAGACCACCTTCGTGGGTGCCGAACCAGACCGAACCATCCGGCGTGGTGGCCAGGCTCCAGACCGTGTTGGTGCCCATCAACGGCTGGCTGCTGCGGTCGTAGAAGTGCAGCTGGCGGCGATCGGCCGACATCCGTACAAGGCCGGCGTTCTCGGTGCCGATCCAGAGCTGGTTGCGGGCATCGACCAGCACCGTCCAGATGCGGTTGTCGCGCAGGCCGTCTTCCGAGCGCCAGATCCGGTAGTTGCGCCCGTCGTAGCGGGCCAGGCCGTCGTTGGTCGCGATCCAGAGGTAACCGTAACGATCCTCGGCCATGCGGTTCACGGTGTTGGACGGCAAGCCGTCGAACACCGTCACCTGGCGCGGGTTCGGTGGCACCGGCTGCGCCGCAGCGGGTGACAGGCCGCACAGGAGGACCAGCAGCAGCATCGCCGCCCGCAGATACACCACCGATTGCCTCCTCACGCTGCTTCTGATGATTCCCGCACTACGGGCGTCGGCATGGTAAACCGAAAGTCGCGACGTTCACACCCGGCGCTGGCGCATTCAAAGGGCGGTTTGTCGTTTTGCGCGCGCCTGGGCAATGGCAGTCACCAGCATGTCACCGGTCACCGGCTTGCGCAGGAAGCCATCGAACCCAGCCGCCAGGACCTGGGTCTCGGCGTAGGCGTCGGACCGTGCAGTGACCGCCACCAAGGGAAGTTCATAGCCCATGGTGCGCAGCTGCCGGGCGATGGCGGTGCCGTCCAGCGCCGGCAGATCCAGATCAAGCAGGCCTACGTCAAAGCCATCGGTGGCGATCTCCGATAGCGCGCCCAAACCATGCAGCACGTGCACCACGTCGTGGCCACGGCCACGCAGCAGGCCGGCGATGACCTCGGCCACGGTCGCGTCATCCTCCACCAGCAGGATGCGTAGTGGCGGCAGCATCGGCAGTACCGGCAATTCGCCCGGCGCATTGGCGGCCTGCCGGTTCCAGGGCAGCGGCAGCCATACCCGGAAGCGGGCGCCCTTGCCCGGCTGGCTGTCCACTTCAATCCGCCCGTTCATGGCCACGGCCAGCTCCTGGCAGATCGCCAGGCCCAACCCGCTGCCGCCATAGCGCGACGCGGTGCGCGGACCGTCCGCCTGTTCAAAGCGATGGAACAGGCGGTCCTGCTGCTCGGCGTTGATGCCCGGGCCGGTGTCATGCACTTCGAAGCAGAGTCCACCACCGTTGTCTTCCAGCCGCACAGCCAGTCCGACGTGCCCGCGCTCGGTGAACTTGATTGCATTGCCCAGCAGATTGAGCAGGATCTGCCGCACGCGCATCTCGTCGCCACTGACGCTGATCGGCCCAGGTGGATCGTCCCCACGGCGGAACTCCAGATTGCGCTGCGTTGCCATCGGCTGCATCAACGCCTGCACCTGGTCGAGCAGGCTGGCCAGATCGAACGGGCGCAGGTCCAGCTCCAGCCGGCCGGCCTCGATGCGGGCCAGATCCAGCGCGTCATTGACCAGCCGCAGCAGGTGGCTGCCCGCCTGCTGGATCGAGCCTGCATAGCTGCGCTGCACTGGATCCAGCGGGGTGGCCAGCAGCAGTTCGCTCATGCCGAGCACGCCGGTCATCGGCGTGCGCACCTCATGGCCCAGCGTGGCCAGGAACCGGCTCTTGGCCTGTGATGCCTGCTCCGCCAGCTGCTGCTTGTGCACGGTCAACTGCCATTGCTGGCGGCGGCGCAGCCGCGCACGGATCGACCACACCACGATGAGCAGCAGCAACGAGCCGATCAGCAGGTAGCCGAAGATCGCCATGCCGCTGCGCCACCAGGGTGGCAAAACCTTTACCTGCAGCCGCTGCGAAGGTGTCCAGGCGCCACTGGCCGTCGCCGCCTGGACTTCAATGACGTAGCTGCCGGTCGGCAGCCGCGACAGCGTGCGTTGGCCGTCACCGCCCTGCTCCACCCAGTTCTGGTCGTAGCCCTGCACCCGGAAGCGGTAGCGGTTGCCCTGCGGGTTGGCATAGGAAAGCAGCCGCGCATCAATCTGCAGGTCACGGTCATCCGGCCCCAGCAACAACGTGCCGCTGGTCGGCAGCGGTTGCCAGCCACGGGCATCATCGCGCCGCACGCGGACCTCGGCGATCACCAGTGACGAAGGCGGCAGCGTGGTATCGGCGGCATTCACATCGAACTCGACCAGGCCGGTCTGGGCCACCGCCAGCACGCGACCGTCGGCATTCACCGCCGGCGGCCGGCTGGTGAACTCGGCGTCCGGCAGGCCATCGCGTTCGTTGAACTGCTGCAGGCGGCGCGCTTTCGGATCCCATCGCAGCAGGCCACGTGGCGTGGTCGCCCACAGGCGGCCGTCTTCGGCCAACGCCAGCCCCCCCATGCTCACCGGCGGCACGCCCGCACTGCCATCAATGCGCTGGATCAGGCGCAGGCTCATGCCATCCCACTGATAGCGCTCGAGCGCACCTTGCCGGGCCAGCCACAGCTGCTGCGGATCGACCCACACCAGGTCATAGATCAGCCCGCGCGAAACGCCCGGCACCGCTTCGAAGCGCCCGGCCTGTTCACGCCAGATCCCCATGTCGCCCATCACCCAGGCCTTGCCCTGGGCATCGAAGCGGATCTGCTCAATCGGTGAATCGGCCGTCTTGCGGAAATCCTCCAGCGGGTAGCTGCGCAGTATGCGGCCGTCGGCACTGCGTTGCTGCAGGCCGAGGTTCATCACCGACAGCCAGACCGTGCCATCGGGGGCCTGCCGCATCAGATCGACGCGCTGGCGCAGGTCCGCGCCCCCGTCGATACGCCAATCGTGCAACGCGCCGGTGGCCGGGTCGTACACGCTGATGCGGCCGGCACGCCCCAGCCACAGGCGCCCATCCGGCCGCGGCAGCACCGACCACACCGCCCCGCTGCCAATCTCGCGATCGCTGGCCAGCAACCGCAGGGTTCCCTGCGCATCCAGCTGGTACACGCCATGTGCCGAGCCAACGTAGTAGTTCTGGCCATCGCTGGCTGCACTCAACAGGTACTGGCTGTCCAGCGGCTTGCCGTCAAGCTGGCTCCAGATCGAAAACCGGCGCCAGTCCGGGGGCAGGTAGGCCAGGCCCTGGGTCAGCAGCGCCACCCACAATCCGCCCTCGTGGTCCTGCAGCAGATCGAGCACACCACTCTGGGCAGTGAGGAAACCACTGCCGCGGTCGCCATCGAGCCGCCACAGCATGCTGGCATCTCCACGCAACAGGCCATCGGAGGTGCCTGCCCAGTAACCGCCCTGGCGATCAGCCAGCACCAGCGCCGAACGCAGGCGCGCACTGTCGGCCCAGCGTGGACGACTGACCCGGTCCTGCGGGTCGATACGGTAGAGGCCGTCATTCTGGCTGCCGGCCCAGATCGAGCCGTCGGGGTCGCGGCTCAGGCGCAACACGCTCAGCGCCCCCAGTTCGCGCGGTGCGACAGCCTCGAACCCAGTCCCGTTCCAGCGCGCAATGCCCGCCTCGGTGCCGATCCAAAGGCGTCCCTGCGCATCGACCAGGCTGCTGTAGATGGTATTGCTGGGCAATCCCTCGGGACGGGCCGGATCATGCTCGAAGAAGCGCAGGCTGCCATCTTCACCGAAACGGCAGACGCCATGGCCGCTGGTGCCGATCCACAGTGCATCCTCGGCGTAGGCCAGCGTCCAGAACTGGCTCATGCAGGGGCCGTTGACGGTATCAAAGGTCTTGAAGCGGTCGCGGTCGGCATCCAGCCGGGCCACGCCCTTGCCATTGATGCCGACCCAGACGCGGTCCAGGGGATCGACCAGCAGGGTCTCGATTTCGTTGCCGGGCAGCGAGCCCGGCTGCTCCGGATCATGTTCCCACACCCGCAGGTTGCCACCGTCATAGCGCACCAGGCCACCATCGGTGGCGGCCCAGACATGGCCCTGGCGATCCTCGGCCAGCGCCAGCACCATGCGCGAGGGCATGCCTTCGGCGGCACCGAAACGGCGCAGCCGCGGTGTCTCGGCCATGTCCGGGGCCGCAGCCGCCGCGGCAAATGCCATCAGCAGCAGCCCCATTCCCGCGATGCCCCGGCGCCACAGGCGCCAACCGCTCGTCATCCTGAACCCCCTGTCCTGCCCCGATTGTCACACAGCGCCGGGTTCATGGCTGCAACAGGCTGTTTCCACCGGTGGACCCACCACGAACTGTTGCAGCCATGCACGCAACGTTGGCGGGGGGCTGTGCGTATGATCGCAACGTCCCCTTCCGGAGCCCGCCATCGATGCGTCCCTGCCTGGCCCTGCTGCCGATGCTGCTCGCCACCGCTCCCGCCTGGGCCGATGCGGATACCTATCGCCTCGATCCGGTGCATACCCGTGTGCTGTTCACCATCGACCACGCCGGTTACTCGCAGGCGATGGGCACGGTCTCCGGCAGTGAAGGACGCCTGCAGTTCGATCCCGACAACTGGCGCGAAGCCACACTGGACGTCGAGGTGCCCGTGTCGCGATTGGACCTTGGTGATGCCAAATGGAACCAGGCCACGCTGGCGCGCAGCCTGCTGGATGGTGAGCGCTTCCCGAAGGCACACTTCGTCTCCAGTCGGGTCGAACCGATCGATGCAAGGCGCGCCCACGTGATCGGCACCCTGACCCTGCGCGGGGTCAGCCAGGAAATCACGCTGGACGTGACCCTCAACGCCATCAAGCGCTACCCCCTGCCCCCATTCCGACGCACCGCCGGTTTCTCGGCCAGCACCACGCTGAGCCGGCGCGCGTTCGGCATCACCGCCTGGCCAGGCGTCATCGGTGATGCAGTGCAGTTGAGGATCGAGGCTGAAGCCACCCTCGACCGCAGCGACGCCCCGGGAACTCCCGCTCCCGTTTCGCACTCCGACCCCAAGATGGCCCGCTAGAGGACCTTTCATGACCGCCAAGAACACCCCCGCCGCCTGGGGGAGTGTCAGCCAGATCCTGCATTGGTTGATCGCACTGCTGATCCTCGCCCTGGGCGTGGTCGGCCTGACCATGGGCGAGCTGCCCAAGACCCCCAAGTATTTCTGGGTCTATACCGCGCACAAGTCGATCGGCATCACGGTGCTGGCGCTGGTGCTGTTGCGCCTGGGCTGGCGCCTGTATGCCGGTGCGCCGAAGCCGGTGCCGGGCGTGCCCAGCTGGCAGGAACGCATCGCCAGCGCCACCCACGTGCTGCTGTACGTGCTGATGTTCGCCATCCCCCTGTCGGGCTGGCTGTACGACTCGGCCAGCGGCCTGCGCCCGTTCCGCTGGTTCGGCCTGGTGGATGTGCCCAAGCTGAGCGGACCCGACCCGCAGGTTGTCGCGGTGTCACATGCCATCCACGAATACGGCTTCTGGCTCTTGATCGCGGTGGTACTGGCCCATGCCGGTGCCGCCTTCTACCACCACCTGTTCCAGCGCGATGCGACCCTGTCCCGCATGTTGCCGCGCGGCTGGCTTGCCTCCCCTCAGAAGGACTGACCGATGAACCTGAAACTGACCACTCCGGCCGCCGTGGCCGCCGCCCTGGCCGGCATGCTGGCTACCGCCCCGGCGCTCGCTGCCGACTATGCGCAGGCCCCCGGCGCCGGCTCGATCCTGGTGTTCGCGACCAAGTACGACGGCGAGGTGTTCACCGGCAGCTTCCCGGGCTTCGCCACCAAGCTCAGCTTCGACCCGGCCAATCCGGCCGCCGGCTCGCTGGACGTGGTGATCCCGCTGGCCGGTGCCAAGAGTGGCAACAGCGACCGCGACTCGACCCTGCAGGGTGCCGACTTCTTCAACGTCGGCAAGTTCGCCACTGCGCGCTACACCGCCAAAGGCTTCCGCGCGGTCGGCAACGACCAGTTCGCCGCCGATGGCACCCTCGAGCTGCGTGGCGTCAGCAAGCCGGTCACCCTCACCTTCACCTGGAAGCCGGGCGCCCAGCCGGTGCTGACCGGCAAGGCCACGGTCAAGCGCCTGGACTTCGGCGTCGGCGGTGGTGACTGGGCCGATACCAAGACCATCCCGGATGAGACCGCGATCAGCACGATCGTGAAGTTCGACGCGAAATAACACGCCTCCGGTAGTGGGGGGGGGGGGCGCGGGCG
>NZ_JAPTFO010000112.1:0-9493 GCF_030985515.1 Stenotrophomonas sp. Sm10 | reverse complement strand
CGAGCCACGCTCGGCTGCTTTGGCTTTCTGTAGAGCCGAGCCACGCTCGGCTGCTTTGGCTTTCTGTAGAGCCGAGCTGTGCTCGACTGCCGTGAAGCAGCCGAGCATAGGTTCGGCTCTACAACACGATGCGGCTCAGCTGGCCAGAACGCCCTGCCTGCGCATCCTCGGCGCCAGCGCCGCATGCATCACCGCCAGGTGCATCACCACCGAAAGTTCCGGAGCGTGGCGATCATCACCGGCGCGCCACTGCTGCGCCAGCCGCGCGGCGTCGACGGGCAGCAGGGCCAGCAACTGGGCGTCGTCCAGCGCATCGGCGGAAGCCTGCAACTGTCGCGCAACTTGCCGCGACTGCCACACATGCACGCCAATGCTGAGGCTGGCCAGCGACATCAAGGTCAGGGCCAGGCCATGTTCGAACCACTGTGACAGTACATCCGGGCCCCACAGCAGCGCGGCGAGCACCGCCAGCGCCGGCAGCCGCCAGCCCAGCCAATGCAAGCGCCCACGCTGCGGCCAGTGCACCACCACCGCACTGGAGACCAGCGCGGCTGCCGCCGTCGCCGGCAGCTCGGTCGGCCAGGTGGCCGCCAGCAGCACCGCCAGCACCGCCCAGACCCAGCCGGGCGGCAACGCGCGCCGCTGGTAGTCGGCCCCGACGGGTCCAACCAGCTGTCGCAGGCTGCGTTGTTGGCTTGCCTCGGTCACCCACAGTCTCCCTGTCTGTCCTGGCTTGGATGGTCGTCGCCAGTGTGTCGCAAATTCGTGCCCATGACGTTACCAATCCGCTATGACGGAGGCTCTACAACTTGTTGTGGATTGCCACGGTGACTGTTCAGCTGTTTTGGCGTAGCATTGGCAGCGTTGGGCAGGCCCCGCTCGTGGCAACACGGCATTGGCCCTGTACATTGCAGCACTGTAGAAACCGGGGGTGCATTGGTTTCGACGGGGGTTGTGAAGTCGCCTGGCGCATGCCGAGGGGGTAGCTTTCCTCGTAAATCCAGCTGCAAAACTCTAGTTGCCAACGACGACAACTACGCTCTGGCCGCTTAAGGCCTAAGCCTCGAAACCGCTTGTGTCCATGCTCGCGGTGTAGAGTCACTATCATGGAATCGCGCTGGGCGGCTGCCTGTCAGCCCGGCACTAGAACACAACAGGCTGGTTCCCGGATGCGCTTTGCGCACCGTGCTGTTCGGGGACGAGATCCAACGGTGAGCTAAGCATGTAGTGCTGGGGATGGAGTGCCTTCGGACGGCGGTTCAATTCCGCCCACCTCCACCATACGAAGGTCCGAGAAGGACCATGAAAGGCCGGGAATCCCTTGCAACACAAGGCTCCCGGCCTTTTTTGTGTCCCGCGCGGTCCAGGTTAGTCTCTTGAAATGCGGCTCCCGGTGGCGGTAAGAATTGCGGTAACACGCCTACCGCCAAATCAGTTACCGCCATGCCGCGTACCGTCGCCCCTCTCACCGATACCGCCATCCGCAAGGCCAAGCCCGGCCCCAAGCCGACCAAGCTTCGGGACGGCGGCGGCTTGTACGTACAGCTCAACCCGGATGGTTCGCGTTGGTGGCGGTGGGACTACCGCCGGCCCGTGACCGGGAAGCGCAACACGCTCAGCTTGGGCACCTACCCCGAAGTCTCCTTGGCCGACGCACGCGGCCGCCAAGCTGAGGCTCGTCGGCTGCTGGCATCAGGCATCGACCCAGGCGAACACCGGAAGGCTGCCAAGGTCGCCGGAGTGGAAAAGGCCGCCAACAGCTTCGAGGTGGTGACCCGCGAATGGCTGGGCAAGCAGAAGTGGGTGGAGTCCTACCGCTGCAAGGTCGTCGCCTGGATGGACAACGACGTATTCCCGTGGATTGGCGGGCGTCCGGTTGCGGAATTGGCGGCCCCCGATTTCCTGCGCGTAGCCCGCCGTATTGAAGAACGCGGGGCCATCGAGTCAGCTCACCGGATCATGCAAAACTGCGGCCAGGTCATGCGGTACGCGGTCGCCACGGGACGGGCCGACCGGAATCCGGTGGCCGACCTGAGGGGTGCCCTGGCACCTCCTATGGAACGGCACCATGCCGCCATCACTGATCCACGCGAACTCGGCGGGCTGCTGCGGGCCATCGACGGCTATGCTGGCGATGCGAGCACCCGCGCCGCCCTCCGACTAGCACCGCTGATTTTCGTCCGTCCAGGCGAACTACGCCATGCCGACTGGTCGGAGATCGACTTGGATGCAGGCGAGTGGAACATCCCCGCGCACAAGATGAAGATGCGCGAGCCGCACCTCGTTCCGCTGTCCTCGCAGGCTGTGGCGATCCTCCGCGACCTGCAACCGCTGACGGGTCATCGCCAATACGTGTTCCCCGGTGGTCGTTCGCCCAAGCGACCGTTGAGCGATAACGCGCTCACCGCCGCGTTGCGTCGCATGGGTTTCGACAAGGAAACCATGACGGCCCACGGCTTCCGTGCCACTGCGCGCACGCTGTTGGACGAAGTGTTGGGGTGGCGGCCGGACTTGATCGAGCATCAGCTGGCCCACGCCGTCCGCGATCCGAATGGGCGCGCCTACAACCGGACAAGCCACCTTCCCGAGCGCCGAAAGATGATGCAGGCGTGGGCGGACTATCTAGACGCCCTGCGCGCTGACATGGGAAATGTAGTCGTCCCGTTCAAGCCGAAGGCCGCTTAGAAGCATATACCGAGGGCCACGCCACGTGACCCACACGCTCCAACAGCCGGCAAAGCCGGTTGGCGGACGGCGTCGGTAGTCGCGGCGGACCGCCTGTGGTTACTGACGCCGCGTGAAAACATGCTGATTAGGACTGGGCGTGGCGATGGTCGCCAGATGCCTGGCCTAGCGTCAAAGTGCCCTAGCGGCCAACACCAGCCTGTAGCGAGACCACAACACCACAGATCACTCAAGCAATGTTCTTTTGCCTGGCCCGCAGAGACGCTGCCCAGTTCTTCAAAGCCTGTATGTCCTGAAAGAGATCAGTAGGTGGTGGTGCCGCGCCATTCCTTCCGCTGGATGGATCGTGGGCGTCGACAATATCGCAGCACTTCTTGAATCCGGCGGCGAAAGCATCGCAGTCAGCCCCGCTGAGTGCGCTGACCTTCTTCAGTTCCTTGGCGTTGATGTAGTCCCTATGGCGCTGAATAACGCGGACGAAGGCGATGTCCTCGAGCCCGCGCTCCCATGTGGCGCGCAGCGAGTTGTAGAACTTTGCCACCTCGACCGCGTACTTTTCTTCCTCGTCCTTGTCATGCAGCAGCTTTGCCGCACGTGCCGCCTTCTCCAGCTTGTCGATGCGATCTTCGACGCTCTGGGCCTTCCAAGGCAGGCCGTCAGTGACCATGCCGGCGCCCGCGGCGCCTCGATTTAGCGTCGTAAGCCGCACTGCCCGCCCGGCATTCGTCGCGTGGTCATTTAGATCGTTAACGAACACCAAGTCATGCGTAAAGACGATGACTTGGCGGTTCTCCGCCTCTTCCACGAGACGCTTGGCCACCTGCCTACGGAAACGATGGTCCAACGAGGACACTGGGTCATCGAAGACCAGAGAAGATCGGTGCATTGCGGTGGCGAGCTCTGTCATGAAACCGGCCAGCGCCACGCAGGTCTTTTCTCCCTCGCTCAGGATTTCGTGGACTTTGGCATCCGGCTTGGCGACGAGGCGCACCTGGTACTGAGGAGAGCCATACTTGCCGCCAGAGCGAACTATTTCGACGCGAACCTTCGAGGCCGCAAGCCTAACAATCTCATTCTGAAACCGGTCCCGCAGCCGAGGCGTAATCACGGTGTCAGCAATGTCGTTGCCCATCTTGGTGATGGCGTTCGTCACCGTGTCGCCAGAACACTCGCCCAGAAACCGGACTGTCTTCAGCCGCTGGATTTCGTCAGTGACAGTCGGCAGCATGCCGGCGAGCAGTGCCCGATCGCTCAGCTCGGAGAAATCGGCTTCTATCCTCTTGCGTTCATCCGCGTCAGCGGACTTACGCAGTTCGGCGGCGTAGCTGCGGATAGTGGTCTGAAGCTGGCCGAGGTCAGGCAGCGGCGACAGTGGAACAGGTGGAAGCTGCAACTCGCCATTACCGCCGAGGACTTGGAGCAGAACGTGGCGCCTCAGTCGGGCTGCGGCGATGAAGCGGCGCGTCTGCTTCTGTAGTACACCATTCTGGAGTCCCAGCTCGTCAAGACTGGCCTTAACTGCCCGCGTGCCGATTGCCCCGGCAGCTATGGTCTGCCGCGCGGTTTGAGCTGCCCTCTCTGCCTCGCGCGCCATCTGTTCCGTGTCCTTCTGGACAAAATCCTCGAAGCGTGCCATCCGTGCACGTGCTTCGGCTTCCAATGGCTGCTGGCAAAGGATGCAATAAGCGTCTTCGGCCGACGGAGGGAACGGTTGGCCGGGGTATGCGATGTCCGTCGAGTAGCGTCGGGCGGAATCCCAAAGCGCCCGCCATGTTTCACCGCCGACGCCGGCAATGGGTTCGCCCGTGAAGGCCTTGTCCGCGGCAATACGTGCGGCATCCCGTTTCGACCGTGCGTCCCGGGCGAGGGCAGCGGCTGCCAGCAGCTCCTCATCTGCGGTTCTGGCTGCAACACTGTTCACCACGGCAATCAACCTCATGATGTTGTCAGCTTTAACAGTTTGCTCCGCCGCCGCCTTCGTCGGATTCTTCAACAGGTCTTCGCGCAGACGCTCAAGACGGGCACTTTCGTCTACCGAGAGCGCTGCCAAGGCTTCGATCTTCTCTACGTCCGTGTTGTAATTCAGTGCAGTCAGGGCCTTTCCCACGGCCGTCGTGGCTTTCCAAGTGGGTGCAGCAAAGATCGGATTGCGAGCTTTCTCTAGCTGCTTCTGTTCAGCTGCGAGAGCATCCTTCACCGCCTGACAGGCTGCAGCAAGCTCATCCGGTACGTCCAGGCCAAAGGGCCGAAACGCAACTTCGTTCTTCTCGCGGATATGCACTGAGGCGCAATCGCTGTCGAACACGCTCACAGCAGACAGCGCTGCATGCGGAACAGCGCCGTTCTGCCACTGCCCCACCGGTTGCGGTACACCGCCGATTGCATACGCGATGTTCGCGCCGACGCATTTCGGGGGCTGATCAACATACACATTGGGTTCGATCTTTCCGGCATGCCTAGCACGGCATGCGCGTTTAAGGATGCGGGCATAGCCTGACTTGCCTGCACCGTTGTCACCGTAGATGATTGTGATTCCATTCGGCTCGAAGCTGAGGGTCTGGCCGGCTGCAAGGTTGTTCACGCCGGTCACGTCGGTGATCGACAGAAGTGATACCGCGGCGGTCTGATCGGGGTTGGCCGGAAGGTGGGCCTTCTCCAGCGGTACCGCTTTCAGCACGCCAGCGGGGGCACCTCTGGCTTGTTTGCAGAGGTCCACGAGTTCGCTAATGTCCGCGTCCGTCAGACGCCCGTTTGCAATGATGCGGCGCAGAGCGTCACGCTGCCAGAGTGGCCGTTTTTTTGACCAGTCCAGAATCGTTTCGAGGACGGTCTTCTGCGATGCGGCAGGATTATCCATTTCCTATTCCCCCTCTATGTATGCCTATCGTGCCCGTAAGCGACGAGTTTTCGCCACTAGTGATCTCACGAGAATTGATTTTTCTCTCCAATTCGTCGAATCAAAGAGCCTGCCAACGTCTGCTCGGGGCTGGAAACGGACGCTACACCATATGCCCCGCGGCCCGATCAGCCATTTCCTTTTCAACACCAGTGCCCCGTCCCGCCACAACCGATACAGATGTCCGGATCAGCCGGAATCCGTGACCGCCAGTGCGTGAAGGATGTCGCAGAGCAAATAGCCCAAGCAGCCAGCGGCGAACCAGCGGGCTGCCGGCCCCGAGCGATTCTTACCCACAGTACCGCAGGAGCGGTGTCCTGCCGCGACGCTCAATGTAGAGCAGTAGACGACCAAGGCCGACGACTGTACAGCGGTCGGACCGTCGGGCTATCCAGAAGCCGCCCTCCCCCGGCCCAGGCGGCAGGAATGCCAAAGTCCAAGGGGTAAAAGGAAGGCGAAAGTCCACGCTATACAGGGAATATCCACGATGTCGGCTCCTAACGTTTATGTCTACGGGCGGCTCTATCTGTCTTTTTCGCTGCCCCCCGATGGGAGGATGGCACCACAGGGATGGCTTGTGGCAACCCCCTCCGCTAGACTTAACTTACTGACACGAAAGAACTTAATCCCACTTGCGGGATCAACTGCGTAAGCGGGACGAATTGCCAACGAGTGAAGCAGCCAGGGACACCCATGTCGCCCTCGAAGCCTTTTCGTCGAATCCTCCACTTCCACGAGCAACTGATGGTGCGCACCCGCTGGTATCCCATCGCGGTGGCCTTCGCGCTGGTGTGGGCGACGGCTATGGTCACCAAGTCCGCTCTGTAAGGAGACACATGGAAACCGCGACTACGCGCAAGGTTGGCACCCTACGGCGCATCTGTTGGCGGCATGAGCCATGAGGGCGAATCTGCTAGTTGCCTTTCTCGTGGCGGGAGTAACCCCCATCAACCCGCTTCTCGGGCTGTGGGCATACGGTCGCGGGCATGCTTGGGCGCTGCCGCTGTCGGCCCTATGGGGCTTGGGAGCACTGGCGGCGTTTTTCATCAACGCGGGCAGAAAGCACGGTGGCAGCCCGGAAGCACCCGACGGGCGTGACTAGGGTCTTAGCCAAGTGGACTTAGTCACTAAAGGTTCCCCTCTCGACTTCCGGCGCGATGTCGGCGTCGCTTGTGTTTGTGGTGAGATTGCTCTAGCCGCCATGAAAGCGGGCCACGTTGTCACTGTACTGAAGGCATGGTCCACGGACCTGTACAGCGGCCCTCCGCCCGTAGGTGCACGCGCCACAAGACCTTCCTGAGCCCCGCAGATGAGAAGGGGAGGCGCACCGGCGGTCCTTCATCTGCTTAGATATACGCAAATCGAACAGCGAGCACTCTCTTGCGCATTAGTCTCTCACCGACCGCTCTTTGCGCGCTGACTTCCGGCGCGGCTATCGACGCGACCGCGGGCTCCCTGAGCCATCATGCTAGTAGGGGCGGGCGACACCCGCGAGGCCTCTACAATCATGCAACTTCACGCCTCTGCGAGCGCATCACTCGCTACGCCACAGATGTCGAAGCATTGCTAAGACTCGACTACGAGGGGATCTCTAAGCCTGGCTCGGGCAACGATAGCTGGGCTGCCACCTCAGACGCATTGGAAGCACTGACCTACGCAGCTGCGGAGTATGACGACGACCTAAAGGCAATTGTCAGCAACTACTTTGCCACCAAGGAAGAAGCTGTGCGGGACGAGCGCGCCAAGTTTTTCCGGAGCACGATTAGGGGGGCTGCCAACTTGCTCAACCTCATGGCGAACAAGGCCAAGCACGAGCATGCGCGCGCTCGTCTCTACACTGCTGAAATCTCATTCCCCTACCAACCAATCTCGCTTCACGGCTTCTTTCTGGAGGGGATTACCGAAGATGGAGCAATAGGTCCCCATCCCGTTGTGCATGCCGTCCAGCCGGTCTATTCCTTGCCCAGCTTGGCTTGGATTGCGATACACATGATTGTCGAGACGGACAAGGCGCTGACGCATTTTCTCTCATGCCTTTCGCGCACGGAGTCCCCCAAGGCAGACACTTCGTGCTCCAACTTTCAGAAGGCGGTGAGTGCTTCGGCCCGGCTACCCGCCTACAGCTTCGGCGAGACATTTTACGAGTATCGCCTCATTGACACCGACCGCTCTGAGACTCCGCTGGATTCTGGGCTGACCGGTAGTCTCCTCACGGAATGGCCGCCCGGCTGGTTTAAGGTCATAGGAGCCCGAGTGAGCTATATCGGGGACGGTGCTTCGGTGAAGTACACAACGCCACCGGTCGCTAAGGTGAAGCTGATCCGCTACCCGGTGCCACGCCGCTAACTCGCATCCCCTCCAGTCGCGGCATCGCCTCCATAGGCGGTCGCCCCATACGGCACAGTACGTGACCGTGTCATGGGTTTAGTGGACATCATCGGGATAGGGACCGTAACGGTCCGCCCCGGCCCTCCATAGGCGGCACTGGATTTAGCCGTCATCATCGGGAGAACGGCGAGCGGCGCTGAACCCCGCTGTACGCTCAGCCTCGCCCCCCTCCGACCTCCTCACCACCACCAATTGACCCTGCGAGTGCTGGGCCTTCGGGCCTCGGCGGCTTTGCCGTGCGCTTTCGCCAGGGACCGAAGAAGCAGACTATGAAGAAGCAGACACCACCCCCGTACTACTTCACGGATCATGACGGCCGCCACTTGGTCCAGTTGCATGTCCACGGCAGCGACACCCCAACAGTCACCGAGGCGGTCGTATGGGACAACGCCAAGCGCCGCTATGGTCTTACCGGAAGCGTCTACATGAGCAGCGACGGCCAGGGACACCGGTACGTCGTAGCGACCATTCCTGGTAGCGGCTCGCACGCCCCGCTGGCGCGCCTTCTGCTGGGCCGACCGAGTGGCTACCGCGTGTGCTACGTGGATGGCAATTCCCTCAACCTAATGCCAGAGAATTTCCAACTGGTTGCACCATGGGCGGATGAACGCACTGCTGCTGAGGCATTGGCACTGCACCTCGCCAGTGCCCGACAGGATAGTGGGAGTTCCCAATCAAGGTCGGCGTGAGCTTCTATCCAGCACCGATGCCACCGGGGTCAACGTTACTATCGACGGACCTCTACAGTAGTCCTCCGGTGAAGACCTGCGACACCAAGCGACGCTCGCTTCTCAAGCCCCGAAAGTGACAGAGGGGACTTGCGTCCCCTCCTTGGCAACTTACTCGTCGTCAGCCGAGTTTCCACATTCCAAGCCACACTCCGGCCCGAGGCTGTCATCGTAGTCGCCCTGGACGGAGACGATTTGCGCGTCCCCCTCGCAGCGTTGATCTTCTTCGAAGCAATCCGGGCAAACGTTCACCATCGGATAGTTCTCACTCGCCCTGTCACTCGACATGTCACCGTAGATGGTGCATGCCTTCCAGCCTGTCGTGTCCAAAGTCGTTCCCTCTGTTCGGCACTGGCTGATCGCCAGCGACGACATTCTGCCATCGGCGTGAGCGCCGCAACACGGCGGAGACCATCGACCAAGGAGGGGCTTGACAAGCCTGGTATCATAATAAGACCTAAGTATTACTATAGTGGGACTGTAGAGTTCTATTCACTGGTATTCACCACCAAGTAGAACTACAGTCCTCCTATGCACTCCTGGGGTGTTCCTTTGTCCTCCTTGGGTGCCAACTGCGGCGGTAATCCCAAAGCAGCCAGAACCCGATAGAAGCTCGAACGCATCCCCACCGCTAGGTTGTACCGGGCTTCCTCTTGTACGAGGCTTCTGGCGCAACTAGCGCGCTCCATGCGGCGTCCACGGCCTACACCCATGCACGCCCGCAATTGCATGTCGTCTCTCTGAGCGTGTCCCTCACGACCTAGTCGCTGCTGCCACAAGTCGAGCAGCGATAGTC
>NZ_JAPTFO010000111.1:0-9605 GCF_030985515.1 Stenotrophomonas sp. Sm10 | reverse complement strand
CCACCCCACACCGCCCCGGCCCACCCCCAGCATCATGAAGCGTCAGCGCTTTGGCAGTTGCTGTTGCTGTTGCCGTTGCCGTTGCCGTTGCCGTTGCCGTGCGCCTCTGCCTGCCGCAGGCATCGACCCTCCCACCACCCGCACCCGATACAATGGCCGTCTGCCGTACCCCGGCATCCCGTCCCTGAGCCAAAGAGTTGCCCATGTCCATCGTCCGCATGACCGACCTCGACCTCTCCGGCAAGCGCGTGCTGATCCGCCAGGATCTGAACGTGCCGATCGAGAATGGCCGCATCACTTCCGAACAGCGCATCACCGCTTCGCTGCCGACGCTCAAGCGTGCGCTGGAGCAGGGCGCGGCGGTGATGGTCACCTCGCATCTGGGGCGCCCGAAAGAAGGCGTGTGGAGCGAAGCCGATTCTCTGGCGCCGGTGGCCCAGCGCCTGTCCGAACTGCTCGGCCGCGAGGTTCCGCTGGTGCGTGACTGGGTCGACGGCGTCGAGGTGCAGCCGGGCCAGCTGGTGCTGCTGGAAAATTGCCGCATGAACGTCGGCGAGGGCAAGGACGATGAAGCCCTGTCGAAGAAGTACGCGGCGCTATGCGATGTGTTCGTGATGGATGCCTTCGGCACCGCGCACCGTGCGCAGGCCTCCACCCATGGTGTCATCCGCTTCGCACCGGTCGCGGCCGGTGGCCCGCTGCTGATGGCCGAGCTGGACGCGCTGGCGCAGGCGCTGGATGCACCGGCCAAGCCGTTGCTTGCCATCGTCGCCGGCAGCAAGGTCAGCACCAAGCTGGAACTGCTGGCCAACCTGGTCGGCAAGGTCGATCAGCTGATCGTGGGTGGCGGCATCGCCAATACTTTCATTGCTGCCGCTGGCCATAACGTCGGCAAGTCGCTGTATGAACCGGACCTGCTGGACACGGCGAAGAAGATCGTGGCCGATGCGAAGGCGCGTGGCGCCGACATTCCGCTGCCGGTGGACGTGGTCACCGCCAAGCAGTTCCTGCCCGACGCTGCCGCGGAAGTGAAGGCGGTCGATGCCGTTGCCGAAGACGACCTGATCCTGGACATCGGCCCGCAGACCGCCGCGCAGTACGCGCAGCTGATCGAGAAGGCCGGCACCGTGGTCTGGAACGGCCCGGTCGGCGTGTTCGAGTTTGAAGCCTTCAGCAAGGGCACCGAAGCGCTGGCCCGCGCGATCGCCAGCTCGAAGGCGTTCTCCATCGCCGGCGGTGGGGACACCCTGGCCGCGGTCGACAAGTTCGATATCGCCCAGCAGGTCAGCTACATCTCCACCGGCGGCGGTGCGTTCCTGGAGTTCCTGGAAGGCAAGACCCTGCCGGCGGTGGCCGCACTCGACGCGCGCGGCGCATGAGTGGCGAGCGCGGCAAGGATGTGCTGTTCTTCGACCTGGACGGCACGCTGATCGATTCGCAGGTGGGCATCACCGCCTGCATCGCCTATGCGCTGCAGAAGATGGAGTACCCGGTGCCGCCGCAGGACACCCTGCGGGGCTGGATCGGTCCGTCGCTGCGTACCACCTTCATGCCTCTGTTCGGTGAACCGGCGCGGGTGGAACAGGCAGTGGGCTACTACCGGGAGCGCTTCGATGTCGAAGGCTGGCGCGAGCACACGGTGTACCCGCAGGTGGAGGACACCCTGCGCACGTTGCATGGTCGCGGCCACCGCCTGGCGGTGGTCACGGCCAAGAACGAGCCGCATGCGCGCCGCATCCTTGCCCACCTGCCGTTCGGCGGGCTGTTCGAGGAGATCGTCGGTTCGACCCTGGACGGCTCGCGCAGCCACAAGCCGGAACTGGTCGGCGAGGCGTTGCGTCGGCTGCAGGTGCAGCCTGCGCAGTGCTGGATGATCGGCGACCGCCGCATGGACATCGAAGGCGCGCGCCACCACGGCCTGCGCAGTGTGGGCGTGCTGTGGGGCTTTGGCGGTGAGGCCGAACTGACCGAAGCCGGCGCGGGCCAGCTGGCCCGTGAGCCGGCGCAGCTGACGACGCTGTTGGCCTAGGCTCCTGTGGAGCCAAGCCCATGCTTGGCTGCTTCGGCCTATGCCCAGCCGAGCATGGGCTCGGCTCTACAGAACTGCCTGCGCCGGCGTATGTCCGGGTGATGTCCATTCCATGACCCGCGAAGACAAGCGGCACAAGGCTGTAACCGTATACATGCGACGTGAAGGATGTGCTAATTTCCGTCCTTTACCGGGAGAGGCCCATTCACCATGTTCGAGCGTCAGCGTCGCACCAAGATCCTTGCCACCCTCGGTCCGGCCACTGATCCGCCGGGCGTGCTGGAGGATCTTTTCCGCGCCGGCGTCAACGTGGTACGCCTGAACTTCAGCCATGGCGACCCCTCCGGCCAGGCCAAGCGTGCCGCCGAAGTGCGTGCCGCCGCTGCCCGCGTGGGCGTGGAAGTGGGCATCCTGGCCGACCTGCCGGGCCCGAAGATCCGCATCGAGCGCTTCGCCGAAGGCAAGGTGCAGCTCAAGGCGGGTGACCGCTTCGACCTGATCGCCAGCACCAACGCCGGCCCCGGCGATGCGACCCAGGTAGGCGTCAGCTACCTCGGCCTGCCGCAGGACGTCGGCCCGGGCGATGTCCTGCTGCTCGATGATGGCCTGATGCAGCTGCAGGTGGTGGAGGTGCAGGGCGAGCGCATCATCAGCACCGTGCTCAACGACGGCGCGCTGTCTGATCGCAAGGGACTGAACAAGCAGGGCGGTGGCCTCTCGCTGGGCGCACTGACCGAGCGCGACAAGGAACTGATCGGCATTGTCGCCAAGATCGGTGTCGACTTCATCGCCGTGTCGTTCTGCCGCAACGCGCAGGACATGAACGACGCGCGCGAGATCGCCCGCTCGCACGGCTGCGATGCCGCGCTGGTGTCGAAGATCGAGCGCACCGAGGCGATCGAGAACCTGGAAGAGATCGTCGAGGCCAGTGACGTTGTGATGGTCGCCCGTGGCGACCTCGGCGTGGAAATCGGCGATGCCGAGCTGCCCGGCCTGCAGAAGAAGATCATCAAGGCCTCGCTTGCGCAGAACAAGGTGGTGATCACCGCCACGCAGATGCTGCAGTCGATGGTTGAAAGCCCGATCCCGACCCGCGCCGAAGTGCTGGACGTGGCCAACTCGGTCATCGATGGCACCGACGCGGTGATGCTGTCGGCCGAGACCGCTGCCGGTGCCTGGCCGGTCAAGGCGGTGGAAGCGATGGCGCGTATCTGCCTGGGTGCCGAGCGCCAGTTCCAGACCGAGACCGACTTCAACGCCTCGCCGCGTAATCTGGAACGTGCCGACCAGGCGATTGCCATGGCTACCATGTTCCTGTCGCAGCACGTGGGCGTGCGTGCGATCGTGGCGATGACCGAATCCGGTGGCACCGCCCGCTACCTGTCGCGGTTCCGCGCCAAGGCGCCGGTGTTCGCAGTCACCCGCCACGACGGCGCGCGCCGCCAGATGGCCCTGATGCGCGATGTGTTCCCGATCAACTTCGACAGCCGCGGGCTGACCCCGCGCGAAGCCGCGCGCGGCAGCATCCGCCTGCTGGTGGAAGCCGAACTGCTGCAGGCCGGTGACCGCGTCGTGTTCACCAGTGGCGAGCACATGGAAACCCACGGTGCCACCAATACCCTGCGCCTGCTGGAAGTGGGAGAGGACGGCCGCGCCATCGGCCTGGGCGACCTCTGAGGCCCGCCGGGGTCGGATCCCCGCAAGGGCTCTGACCCCGTGCCGCAGGACATCGCTTGTCCTGCGCCGACATTGGAATCGTTTCCATTCTGGCCTGCACGCCGGCGCAACGGGCGGCGGGGCTATACTTGTGTTTTTCCCGCACCCGCCACAGGAAGTACATGAGCATCGAACAGCTGGCTGAAACCGCCCAGGCCATGGTTGCCCCGGGCAAGGGCATCATCGCGATCGACGAATCCACCGCTACCATCGCCAAGCGTTTCGCTGGCGTCGGTATCGAGAACACCGAGGAGAACCGTCGTGCCTACCGCGAACTGCTGCTGACCACGCCGAAGCTCAACGAGCACATCTCCGGCGCCATCCTGTTTGACGAAACCATCCGCCAGTCGACCAAGGACGGCGTGCCGTTCGCCAAGTACATGGCCGACCACGGCATGATTCCGGGCATCAAGGTGGACAAGGGCGCGCACCCGCTGGCCGGCTGCCCGGGCGAGCTGGTGACCGAAGGCCTGGATGGCCTGCGCGAGCGCCTGCAGGAGTACTACAAGCTGGGCGCGCGGTTTGCCAAGTGGCGTGCTGTGATCAACATCGGCGAGAGCATCCCGTCGGGCACCTGCATCGAGTCCAACGCCCATGCGCTGGCCCGCTACGCAGCGCTGTGCCAGGAATGCGGCCTGGTGCCGATGGTCGAGCCGGAAGTGATCATGGACGGCGACCACGACATCGAGACCTGCTACGAAGTCACCGAAGCGACCCTGCGTTCGCTGTTCGACGCCCTGTACCAGCAGAACGTGCTGCTGGAAGGCACCATCCTGAAGGCTTCGATGGTCATCTCGGGCAAGGACTGTGAAGAGCAGGCCGACGTCGAGGAAGTGGCCGAGTCGACCGTGATGTGCCTGAAGAGCACCGTGCCGGCCATCCTGCCGGGCGTGGTGTTCCTGTCCGGTGGCCAGAGCGACGAGCAGTCCACCGAGCACCTGAACGCGATGAACCAGCTGGGCAACCTGCCGTGGCCGCTGAGCTTCTCCTACGGCCGTGCCATGCAGCAGGCCGCGTTGAAGCTGTGGGCCAAGGACATGAAGGGCAACTACGCTGCTGCCCAGAAGACCGTGTACGAGCGCGCCAGGGACAATGGCCTGGCCGCGCTGGGCAAGTGGAACGGCTGATCCGTCCCATCGCTGGATGAACAAGGCAGCGCCGGCATCACGCCGGCGTTTGCTTTTGCGGGTATCTTTTCCGCCCCCATGCGCCCGGCCGGTGCGTGGGAACCACATGGAAGGCCAAGGAGAAACAACATGCGTTTGGCAGCAATCACACTGGCCGTAGCCACGGTCCTGGTCGCCGGCGGGTGCAACCGCATCGGTGGCGGCGGTGCCGAGGCAGGCAAGGCCGCGTCGCTCGATTTCGACAAGCCGGTCTCCGGCGAGATCACCTCGCGCAGCGGCATCAACTTCAATGACGGCAGCCATCACCAGCTCTACCAGATCAAGCTGGAAGACAGGGATCTGGTCGGCCTGAAGCTCACTGGTGCCCTCAGCGGCTCGATTGCGGTGTTCAACAACGGCAGCCTGGTATCCACCAGCAACACAGGCTATGAGCGCGAGGGGGACGTCTCGCTGGCTTTCCGTGCCAACGGCAGTGGTACCTACCAGGTGGCAGTCAACGCCGATGGCCCGACCGCGTTCGGCCCTTATCGCCTTCGCGCCGAGAAGCTGAAGCCGTACGACGGCAAGCCGCTGGCGGGCAGTGGCGAGATCGTCGATATGCTGGCCAGCAACTCGCAGGACTACACGTTGCAGGTGGACAAGGCGGGCCTTTACGAGATCCGGCTGGTCTCGGACGCCTTCGACCCGGTGCTGAAGCTGTCCGGGCAGGGCGTGGATGCCGAGAATGACGACGGCGGGGACAGCACCAACTCGCGCCTGACCCTGTCGCTGAAGCCGGGCAAGTACACGCTGACCGCGCGTGGCCTCGGCGACGGCGTCAGTGGCATGTTCACCTTGTCGGCCAATCGGATCGAGCTGCCGGGCAACCTGGTCGATCGCGATGGCACCGCACTGCCGAAGTCCGGCAGCGTGTACACGATGCTCGATAACGATGGCGTCCGCCGCTTCCTGCTGACGCTGGACCGTCCGACCAATGTGCGGCTGGATGCAATCTCCGGCCAGGTCGATACCGTGCTGCGCGTGGTTGGCGGCGATGTCGAACTGACCGACGATGACGGTGGCAACGATACCAACGCACGCCTGGAAGAAGCGTTGCCTGCCGGTCATTACACCGTCGAGGTGTCCAGCCTCAGCAACGGCGCGGGCATGGTGGAAGTGCGTGTGCAGGTGGACGGCGCCAGCGCCGATGGGGCTGCTGCTTCGGCGGCAAGTGCCGCTGCCGACGCGGCCGCTGCTGCGGCCGATGATGCCGCCGCGGTGGAAGCTGCCAGCCGTTGAGCGTGTTCCACACTCCGTGGGAGTGTGGACAAGGGCGCAACAGGAAAGGCCGGGCAATGCCCGGCCTTTTCCTTGACGCTGACCGCCGGATTCAGTGCGCGGCGGCGAAGCCCGCATCACCCAGCGGCGACAGCATCGAGCCGCGCGGTTCGCCGTCTGCGCCTTGCCCGGCGGCGCTCAACGCTTGCTGGTACGCCTTGGCCGTCGCGGTATTGAACGCCACCAGCACGATGCGCATCGGCTGCGCATGGCTGCGCTGCCAGGCCAGTGTCTCGGTCACGGCGATCTGCGCCGCCTGGTACAGCGGATAGCCATACACACCGCAGCTGATCGCCGGGAAGGCGATCGACTGCACCCCCAGCGACTCGGCCAGCTGCAGCGATTTCCAGTAGCAGTTGGCGAGCAATGCCGGCTCGTCGCGCTGGCCGTCGTGCCAGACCGGGCCCACCGTGTGCAGTACATGCCGTGCCGGCAAGGCGTAAGCGCCGGTGGCACGCACTTCGCCGGTCGGGCAACGCACGCCCGGGCGCAGCTCGGGCAACCGCTCGCACTCGGCCCGCAATGCGGGGCCGGCCGCACGATGGATCGCGCCGTCCACACCACCGCCGCCGAGCAATGTTTCGTTGGCCGCGTTGACGATCGCATCCACCGCCAGGGTCGTGATGTCACCCTGCCAAACTTCGATCTTCATGCGTCCGTCTCCTGCCTGTGAGGTGTTCCGCGCAGCCTCTGCGCCGGCTGTACCCCACGGTAGGGGACAGGGCATCGATACTGCGTCATGACCGTCTCACGCGCTGCGATCCGACGGCCTTCACGCACGATGGCGGTCGCTGCCTTCACGCAGGCTGAAGCGGTCACGGATTCGCGGCAGGCGGTGGCGCCAGGCAATGCCCGGCGGCTTGCGTCATGGCAGGCCAGCCAGCCAGTCGTCGTCGGAACCCTCGTTCACATCGGCGAACAGCGGCGTGGAGAAATAGCGTTCACCGGTGTCCGGCAGCATCGCCAGGATCACCGAACCCGGCTCAGCGCGGGCTGCCACGTCCAGCGCGCTGGCCACGGTGGCGCCGGCGGAGATGCCGACGAAGATCCCTTCCTCCGCCGCCAGTCGGCGCGCGGTGGCGATGGCGCGGTCATCCTCCACCGACACCAGTTCATCCACCACATCGCGGTTGAGCACGTCCGGCACGAAATCCGGGGTCCAGCCTTGGATCTTGTGCGGTTTCCAATCATCGCCCTTGAGCAGGGCGGCGCCGGCGGGTTCGGTAGCAATGACGCGGGTCTGCGGGCGCGCGACCTTCAACACTTCGCCCACGCCGGTGAGCGTGCCGCCGGTGCCCCAGCCACTGACGAAGTAATCCAGCCGCTTGCCGGCGAAGTCGCGCAGGATCTCGGCGGCCGTGGTGTTGCGGTGATAAGCCGGATTGGCCGGGTTGGCGAACTGGCTGGCCAGGAACCAGCCATGCTGCTCGGCCAGTTCGCGCGCCTTGCGCACCATGCCGCTGCCACGCTCGGCGGCCGGGGTCAGGATTACCTTCGCGCCATAGGCGCGCATCAGTTTGCGACGCTCCACCGAAAAGGTCTCGACCATCGTGGCCACGAATTTGTAGCCGCGCGCGGCAGCGACCATCGCCAGCGCCACGCCGGTGTTGCCCGAGGTGGCCTCCACGATCGTGTCGCCTGGCTTGAGCAGGCCACGCGCTTCGGCGTCGAGGATGATTGCCAGCGCCAGGCGGTCCTTGACCGAGCCGCCCGGATTGAATGACTCGACCTTGGCGTAGACGCTGACCTGTGGCGGTGCCAGGCGCTGCAGCCTGACGATGGGGGTGTTGCCGACGGTATCGAGGATGGACTCGTACAGGGCCATGGAAGCGCTCCGGAAACGGGGCCGCGCCGGGCTTCGGCGGGCAAAGGGGAGGGCTGGCTGTTCAGGCCAGCGGCTGCCGGCTGACCGTAGCGCCGGCATATGACGCCCGGAAATGACCAGATACCTTTCTTAAACAACCTTTGGTTATAAGCTGGTGACGGCAATTGACCCTAGAGTGGACCTCCGCCCCACGCCGCCTGCCTCCCATGACGCTGACCCAGCTGCGCTACCTGGTTGCCATTGCCGATGCCGAGCTGAACATCACGCTCGCTGCCTCGCGCGTGCACGCCACCCAGCCCGGCCTGTCCAAGCAGCTCAAGCAGCTGGAAGACGAGCTCGGCTTTCTGTTGTTCGTGCGCAAGGGCCGCAGCCTGGAGTCGGTCACCCCAGCCGGCACCGAGGTCATCGCCCGCGCCCGCGCGGTGCTGGCTGAGGCCAACAACATCCGCACCTACGCGGCAAACCAGCGTCGCGAGAGCCAGGGTCAGCTGATCCTGACCACCACGCACACCCAGGCGCGCTTCGTGCTGCCGCCGGCGGTGGCGGCGATCAAGCAGGCCTACCCGCAGGTCAGCGTGCACCTGCAGCAGGCCGGTGAAGCCGACGCGCTGGACCGCTTGAACCAGGGTGATGCCGATATTGCGATCATCAGCACCGCAGGCGGTGAGCCCACCGATGGCATCGCAGTGCCGCTGTTCCGGTGGCGGCGCCTGGTGGTGGTGCCCAAGGGCCATCCGCTGGACCGCGCCGGCCGCGCACCGGACCTGGCCGCGCTGGCCCGCCAGCCATTGATCAGCTACGAATCCTCGACCCGACCGAACTCATCCCTGCAACGCGCCTTCGCCGCCAATGGGCTGGTGCCCGATCTGGCACTGACCGCGCTGGATGCGGACCTGATCAAGACCTACGTGCGCACGGGTCTTGGCGTAGGCCTGCTGGCCGAGATGGCGGTCAGTTCCAACGATGAAGACCTGCGTTCGTGGCCGGCCCCGGACCCGATCGCCGAGTGCATCGCCTGGGCGGTGCTGCCGCGCGACCGGGTGCTGCGTGATTACGCGCTGGAACTGGTGCACGTGCTGGCACCGCAGATTGATCCGCGTGACCTGCGCAGGGTGCTGGATGGCAACCAGGCGGCGGCGTGGCCGGTGCCACCGACGTGGGAGTCACTGACCCAGACCATCACGGTGTGAGGGGTTGGTCGAGCAGGGCTTGCAGCCCTGCACCTGCTGCGGCATTCAAGCAACAGCAACAGCAGAAGCGGTATTCCGTGGGATGGCGGGGCGGTGTCGGAGTGCGGGGACGCCGTAAACCCGTCCCTGGGGGCTTGGCAGCCGCATCCATGCGGCTGACACCCCGCACTCCGACACCGCCCCACCTCTGACAGATTCCGGCGGCTGTTGGTAGATGTCGACTTTGGTCGACACGGTAGATCCACGCCATGCGTGGATGAATCTCCATCGAAATCGAGTATTTCGAATTGAAATCGAAGAGCATCCACGCATGGCGTGGATCTACTGCAGATCGCGGAGATCTGTCGAGGGGGGGGGGGGGGGGGGGGGGGGGGGGGGGGGGGGGGGGGGGGGGGGGGGGG
>NZ_JAPTFO010000110.1:0-9671 GCF_030985515.1 Stenotrophomonas sp. Sm10 | reverse complement strand
GGGGCCCCCGCAACCGCTTTCACGAACCGCGGAACGTGTCCCACGCCATCCGCGCGATCAGCACCACCACCAGCCCCACGAACAGCTTGCGGATGAACGGCGTGCCGCCCTTCAGCGCCAGGCGCGTGCCCACCACCGAACCGATGATGTTGGCTGCGGCCATCGGCAGCGCGAACAGCCACAGGATGTTGCCGGTTGGTACGAAGAACGAGATCGCTGCCACGTTGGTCGCCAGGTTCACGACCTTCGATGCCGCTGACGCGCGCAGGAAATCCAGCCCGAAGAAGCGTACGAACAGGAAGATCAGGAAGCTGCCGGTACCCGGCCCGAAGAATCCATCGTAGAAGCCGATCGCCGCACCGATCGCCAGTGCGATCACCAGCTCGCGGCGGCCGATCTCCTGTGGCCGGTGCAACGCGCCGAAGTCCTTCTTCCACAGCGTGTAGGCCAGCATCGCGATCAGCAGGACCAGCACCAGCGGGCGCACCGCGTCCTTGGGCAGCAGGCTTACCGCAGTGGCCCCGGCGAAGGAGAAGATGAAGGCGGTACCGGCCGCGAACAGTACCGGCTTCCACGGGAAACGCACGTTGCGCGCGTAACGCCAGGCAGCCGCACCGGTACCGAACATCGAACTGAACTTGTTGGTGCCGAACAGCATCGCCGGTGTCTGCTGCGGCAGCACCGTGAACAGTCCCGGCAGCTGCACCAGGCCACCGCCACCGACGGCGGCATCCACAAGACCGGCGATGAAGGCGATCACCACCAGCCACCACAACTCGGGGGGAACCAGTTCCAGCACGGCGATCAATCAAGGTGGGGGCGCGACAGCATACGCCCTTCGCCGATGGATGCTGGCGGCGCCCCGCGCGACAATGCGCGCATGAGCCGAAAACCTGCCGATCCCTGTCCCTGCGGGCTACCCGCGGAGTACGCCGCCTGCTGTGGCCGTTTCCATGCCGGCGACACCGTCCCCGACGCCGAACGCCTCATGCGTTCGCGCTACAGCGCGTACGTGCGGGGCCTGGCAGGCTACCTGCGCCAGAGCTGGCATCCGGACACGCGTCCGGTCGAGTTGTCGCTGGATGACGCGCCCGGGCAGCGTACGCACTGGCTGGGCCTGACCGTCCATGAGCACACCGTCACCGGCGCTGACAGCGCCGAGGTGAGGTTCACCGCCCGCTACCGGGTAGGCGGCGGCAGCGCGGTGAAGATGACCGAACACAGCCGCTTCCTGCGCATCGACGGTCGCTGGTACTACCTCGACGCAGTCTGAGCCTCAGCCCGCTGTCCGGCGTTCGCCCGGATCTGGTTGCGGCCGCCGTCCTTGGCTGCGTACAGCGCCCGGTCGGCGGCCTTGACCACCGCTGCCGGGCGCGGGTCCACAAGGCTGTCGGCCAGGCCGATGCTCACCGTCACCTGCACCACCGGGCCGCTGCCGCCGCGCCCGCGTTGCTGACGCCCGGCGTCATCGTCGCGGCTGCGGGTGCTGCGGTCGCGCAGCTGCATGCGGGTGTCCTCGATGCTCTGCCGCAAGGCTTCCACGGCATCCATGCAGGCGTCGGCCGGCTGGCCCAGGAACACCACCGCGAACTCCTCGCCGCCGTAGCGGAACGCACGGCCACCATCACCCACCCGCGCCAGCCGCGAGGCCACCAGGCGCAGCACGTCGTCGCCGGTGTCGTGGCCGTGGGTGTCGTTGAACGATTTGAAGTGGTCCACGTCCACCATCGCGATGCTGTAGGTGCCGCGCGCCCGTTGCAGGGTCTCATTGAAGGCGCGGCGCCCCGGCAAGCCGGTCAGTTCGTCGCGGAACGCCATGTGGAACGACTCCTGCAGCATCGCGCCCAGCATCAGCAGCAGTGCCGCACTGGCCAGCGCAGGCAGCAGCACCGGCTGCAGGAAGACCCTCGGCAGCATCCACCACAGGCACAGCAGCGCCAGCAGCATAGCCGTGTGCAGCGGCCGCGGATGCCGCCATGCCTGCCAACCCAGCGCCGCCGTGGCCAGCAGGAACAGCAGCGCCGGCAGCTGCGCCAGCGCGTTCCAGTCGGCCGGGATCCACGCCCAATGACGGTTCGACAGCAGATCATGCATGCCGCGCGGCTGCTGCGCGGCCAGCAGCAGGAAGATCAGCAATGCCGTACTGCTGGCGACGGAGCGCAACAGCAGGTCGTGCCTGCGCCGCCCACGCTCCGGCCACAACGACAGGCCGGCGAACAGCAACGGCAGCCACGCCGAGATGGCATGGAAGCGCAGCGGTGTCAGCGCGCTGACATGGCCGCTGCGCAGGTAGCCGCCGACATCCTGGTGCAGCATCGCGAACATGACTGCCACCACCAACAGCAGGCAGAGCGCACGCACCTGGTGGTAGAGAAGGGCCAGGCCGGCACCGAGGCACGCCAGCAGCCAGGGCAGAACGCGTTGGGCCGGACTGGCCACGTCTTCGTTGCCCAACGCCGCCCACAGCACCACGGCAACCAGCACGGCGGGCAGCACGAACAGGTAGTGCGCAGGCTGGCGGAGCGGATGCAGGGGCAATCAGGAATTCCAGCGCGGTGACGACGCGGCCGCAGCATTGCCGTTAGCGGCGTTCGGGGCGGCTTCTTGAATGCGGCAGGCCCATCCATGTGAACGAAGTGACGCCGGACCATGACATCGCACTCACCCGCCGGCACCGATGCTGTCGGCATGGACAGCGTACCCGCCGCCGTCGCTGCCCCGCAGCACGATCTCGCCCACCAGTTCGCACGCGTGCGTGCGCGCAGCATGCAACTGGCCGGCCCACTCAGCGCCGAGGACGCCATGCTGCAGAGCATGGCCGATGCCAGCCCCAGCAAGTGGCACCTGGCCCACACCACCTGGTTCTTCGAACGCTTCGTGCTGGCCGGCTTCCCGGCTGCGCCTGCACATGACCCTGCATGGGACTACCTGTTCAACAGCTACTACAAGAGTATCGGCCCCGCCCATGCCCGGCCGCAGCGCGGCCTCCTCTCACGGCCCTCGCTGCAGCAGGTGCATGACTATCGCCAGCAGGTCGATGCACAGGTGCAGTCGCGGCTATCGGCAGGTGACCTGGACCCACACGCGCTGCACAACCTGCAGCTGGGCCTGCAGCACGAACAACAGCATCAGGAGTTGTTGTTGACCGACATCAAGCACGCGTTCTGGTGCAATCCGCTGCAGCCGGCCTACCGCGAGGACCTGCCCACCCCCCCTGGCGCTGCCAGTGCACAGGGCTGGATCGAATCACCCGAGCGCATCGTTACCGTCGGCGCTGCAGCCTGGCCGCAGCACGCTGCGTTTGCCTACGACAACGAATCGCCGCCGCACCGCGTGCTGCTGCCGGCACATGCTCTGGCCGAACGTCCCGTCAGCAATGCCGAGTACCGTGCTTTCATCGATGCCGGCGGCTACCGCGAACCGCGCTGGTGGCTCAGTGAAGGCTGGGCATTGCGTGAAGCCGAGGACTGGCAGCACCCGCTGTACTGGGATGACACCCTGCAGCGCGAATACACCCTGGGCGGTTGGCGCGAACTGGATCCGCACGCGCCGGTCTGCCATCTCAGCTACTTCGAGGCCGATGCCTGTGCCCGCTGGGCCGGGGCACGCCTGCCCAGCGAGTTCGAGTGGGAGGCCGCCGCCGCGTCTCAGGCGGTGCGGGGCCACTTTGCCGATGACGATCACCTGCACCCGCAGGCGGGGCAGGGCAGCGGCCTGCGCCAGCTGTTCGGTGATGTCTGGGAGTGGACTCACAGCGCGTATGGTGCCTATCCCGGCTACCGCCCTTTCGCGGGCAACCTCGGTGAGTACAACGGCAAGTTCATGTGCGGCCAATGGGTGCTGCGCGGCGGCAGCTGCGTCACGCCACGGGGCCATGTGCGCGCCAGCTATCGCAATTTCTTCATGCCGCCGGCGCGCTGGCAGTTCTCCGGACTGCGCCTGGCCAGGGACCTCACATGAGCACCGTTCACGACGCGCTGCAGGCGTTGACCGACCTCACCCCCGGCCGCCAGCAGATCCTCACCGACGTGGTGGCCGGGTTGTCGCGCACACCGCGCCAGCTGCCATCCAAGTATTTCTACGATGCACGCGGCTCACGCCTGTTCGAGCAGATCACGCAGACCTGCGAGTACTACCCCACGCGTACCGAGCTGGCGCTGCTGGCGCGGGTGCTGCCGGACATCGCCCGCAGCGTCGGTCCTCATGCTCATGTGGTGGAGCTGGGCAGCGGCAGTGGCCGCAAGACCGCGCTGCTGCTGGCGGCACTGCAGGACCCCGTGGCCTACACCCCCATCGAGATCTCGCGCGCCGCGCTGCTGTCCAGCATCGACCATCTGGCCCCGGCGCTGCCGGACGTCGAGATGCTGCCGGTCTGTGCCGACTTCACCCGCGCGGTCGCCGTCCCGGCACCGGAACGCGAGCCTGCGCGGCGCCTGTTGTTCTTCCCGGGCTCCACGTTGGGAAATTTCGTCGAAGAGGATGCCGTCGCACTGCTGCGCGCGATGCGCCAGACCATGGGCCGCGATGGCCTGGCCCTGGTCGGCATCGATCTGCACAAGGACCCGGCATTGATCGAAGCCGCCTACAACGATGTGCAGGGCATCACTGCTGCATTCACCCTCAACCTGCTGGCGCGCCTGAACCGCGAGATCGGCAGCGACTTCGATCTGGACGGCTTCCGCCACCGCGCCCGCTACAGCATCGCGCGGCTGCGCATCGAAACCGATCTGGTCAGCCAGCGCGCACAGGACGTCCGTCTGGATGGCCGCACCTTCCACTTCCAGGCCGACGAGCCGATCCGCGTCGAATACAGCCACAAGTACACCGACGACAGCTTCGAAGCGTTGCTGCTGCCAGCGGGCCTGCAGGTCGTGCGGCGCTGGGATGCTGAAAGCCCGGCCTATGGCCTGCGCCTGCTTCGCGCCCTTTAGCCGCCGCCAGCCCGCGCTGCTTCAGGTTCGCCTACGCTGCGCCTAAGATGGCCCTGCAACGGCAACACGGAGGACGCCATGCCCATTCTGACCACGCTCGGCCTGGCGGCCGTGCTCGCCGCGGCACCCGCTTCGACAGCAGCGCCTGCGGCCAGCAGCGATGCCGCTTTCAGCCGCTGCCTGGCCGTCCTGCAATCGACAGCCGCCAGCCAGGGCATCAGTGCCGACCGCTTCAATGGGATTATCGCCGGGCTCACCCCCGATCCCAGCGTGCTCGGCCTGCTCGACGCGCAGCCGGAATTCACCACGCCGATCTGGGACTACCTGGCCGCGCTGGTCGATCGCCAGCGCGTGGACGATGGGCGCGTCCTGCTGCAGCAGCATCGGGCCCTGCTTGATCGGGTGTCGGCCCAGTACGGCGTCGATCCGGCCACCATCGTCGCGGTCTGGGGCGTGGAGAGCGACTACGGCCGTGTGTTCGGCAAGCGCCCGCTGCTGCAGTCGCTGGCCACGCTGTCCTGTGCCGGCCGCCGCCAGCCCTTCTTCCGTGGTGAGCTGCTGGCCCTGCTCAAGTTGATCGACCGCGGCGACCTGCAGGCACAGGGGCTCACCGGTTCCTGGGCCGGCGCCTTCGGGCATACGCAGTTCATGCCCAGCACCTATGCACGCATCGCCGTGGACGGTGATGGCGATGGCCGCCGCGATCTGGTCGGCAGCATTCCCGATGCGCTGGCCTCCACCGCCAATTACCTCAAGCGCGCCGGCTGGCGCAGCGGAGAGCCGTGGGGCATGGAAGTGCGTATCCCGCCCGGTTTCGACGCCAGCCAGGCCGGGCGCACCCAGCGTCGGGCGCTGGCCGACTGGCGTGCGCAAGGTGTGACCGCATTGGATGGCAGCGCGTTGGCCCCGGCCAACCTGCCTGCCGACGCGCGCGCGGCCCTGCTGCTGCCGGCGGGCGGCAAGGGCCCGGCGTTGCTGGTGTTCCGCAACTACGACGCGATCTACAGCTACAACGCTGCCGAAAGCTACGCGCTGGCGATCGCCACGCTGGCCGACCAGCTGCGTGGCGGCACGGGCCTGGCCACGGCCTGGCCGACCGATGATCCCGGTATCGGCCGCGATGAGCGCCGCCAGCTGCAGACCCTGCTGCTGGCCCGCGGCCACGACATCGGAAGCGCCGACGGCATGATCGGTACGGCCACGCGTCGCGCCATCCAGGTCGAGCAGCAGCGCCTGGGCTGGGCCAACGCAGATGGGCGCGCGGGACAGCGTATCCTTCGCACTCTGCAGAACGCGCCGCGCACTGCACCGGTGCCCACGCGTTTCATGCTTCCCAGCAACTACAGTGCCGTGCAATCGCCGGCCATACGGAGTCGATCCCACGTGCAGCAGATCCAGGGTGTACGCAGCGGGCAGTACCAGGGGCTCGATGCCTGGCTGGTGGAAACCGGCGACGCCAGCGCGGCCATCAGTGTGTTTGGCGGCCAGCTGCTTTCCTTCGTGCCCAAGGGCCAGCTGGATCTGATGTGGCTGTCCCCCCGGCGCGCCGAACTGCCCACGCCGATCCGCGGAGGCAGCCCCGTCTGCTGGCCGTACTTCGGCCGCCAAGGCCAGGGCAACGACGTGCCCGCCCACGGTTTCGTCCGTACCGTGCCGTGGGAACTGCAACAGGCCCGTCGCCTGGACGACGGCAGCATCGAGCTCACGCTGGCACCCCCGGTGCTGCAGAGCCTGGACCTGCGATTGAGGATGACTGTGCGCGTAGGCCGCCAGTTGACCCAGCGACTGATCACCGAGAACGTCGGCAGTTCCCCTGCCAGCATCACCCAGGCGCTGCACAACTATTTCCGCGTGGGTGATGCCAGCGCGGTGGATGTGGACGGCGTGGACGGACTGGACTATCTGGACAAGTTCGAGAACTATGCGACGCCGCGTCGGCAGCAGGGCGCCTGGACGTTGCGCGATCCCCGTGATCCCGGGCGCAGCGACCGCATCTACACGCAGGCCAAGGGTCACTATGTCCTGCGTGATCCGGTGCTGAAACGCCGCATCGACATCCGTACGGAAGGAAGCCGCTCGCTGGTGGCGTGGAATCCCGGTGCCGAGGCTGCAGCGAAGATGGCAGATGTGGGTGAGGGCTGGCGCGACTACGTCTGCCTGGAAGCGGCCAACGCCGGACCCGACGTGGTGACCCTGCCGCCGGGTGGCAGCCATGTGCTGTCACAGACATTGTCCGCGGCACCGTGGACACCGGTAACCCGGTAACGAATCAACGCAGCAAGGATGTTTTCATGCAGGACGCACAGTGGTGGTACGCCAACAGCAGGCAGAGCGAAGGACCGGTGGACCTGGCCGCCCTGCGTCGCCTGCAGCAGGACGGCACGGTGACGGCACGCACGCTGCTGTGGCGCGAAGGCATGCCCTCGTGGCGCCCCTTGGCGGAGCTGGAACAGGATTCAACGCCCATCGAGATGGCGCCGGCTCCGGATATCGACACAGCCCCACCGGTTGAGGTCGTTGCGCCAAGTGTCGGCGATCCGTCCGATCCGTATCGAGCCCCCGCCGCTGCATCGGATACGGCTGCCGCCGCGGGGCTGGAGGGCGAGATGGCCTTGTACGCCAGCGTGGTCGGCGGCAACTTCCCGATCTATCGCCAGCGCTGGCGACTGGATCAGGGCATTGCCACCGCCAGTGGAACCTGGCACTGGCCGGCCTTCCTGCTTGGCCCGATCTGGATGATGTACCGCAGGATGTACCGCTTGGCGGCAATGTGGGTCGGCCTGCTGCTGCTGATCAGCGTGGTGGAGACCTTGCTGGATGTGCCCGAAGGCGTGTCGCTGGTCATCACCATCGCGCTCAGCGTCACCACCGGCACCTTTGGCAACACCTGGTACCTGGCACACTGCCAACGCCTGATCGCCCAAGCCCGTGCCGTCAGCGGCGGCGATGACGCACGGCTGCGCAGCGAGCTGACCGCACGCGGCGGCACCAGCGTGGTCGCCACACTGGCCGCCATCGTCATCTCGGTGGTGTTGAGCACCGTCGGCGCCGCACTGGCGGGGTAGGACAGGTCAGCGGCCCTGACGCGGCCGCAGCACCAGCAGGCACAGCGCACCGGCCACCAGGCCCCAGAACGCCGAACCGATGCCGGCCAGTGAGACGCCGGAGGCGGTGACCAGGAAGGTGACCAGTGCCGCCTCGCGGTCCTGCTCTACTGCCAGCGCACTGGCCAGGCTGTTGGCGATGGTGCCGAACAACGCGATACCGGCCACGCAGGCCACCAGCTCCTTTGGGAAAGCCGCGAACAGGGCGGCCACGGTGGCACCGAACAGCCCGATGACAATATAGAAAGCCCCAGCGGCCATGGCGGCGGTGTAGCGCCGTGCCGGATCCTCGTGCGCATCACGGCCCATGCAGATCGCGGCCGTGATCGCGGCCAGGTTCAGTGCGTAGGCACCGAACGGCGCCAGCAATGTATTGACCACGCCGATCCAGCCGATCAGCGGCGACACCGGCGCGTCATAGCCGGAGGCACGCATCACTGCCACACCGGGGATGTTCTGCGAGGCCATGGTGACCACGAACAGGGGCAGGGCGATGCCGGCTACCGCAGTCCAGGACAGGGACGGGGTCACCCATTGCGGCACCGCCAGCTGCAGCTGCACCTGCTGTGCGTGCAGCAGGTCACGGCTGGCTGCGACCGCGATGCCGACCAGTAGTGTGGCGATGACCGCATAGCGCGGGAACAAGCGGCGTCCCGCCAGCCAGGTGGCGAACATTGCCAGTGCCAGTACCAGTTGGGAATTCATGGCCACGAACACGTCCAGACCGAAGCGCAGCAGCACGCCGGCCAGCATGCCGGCGGCCAGCGCCATCGGCACCCGCTGCATCAATCGTGCGAACACCCCGGAGAAGCCTGCCAGCATGCCAAGCACCGCAGCGAGCAGGAATGCGCCGGTGGCTTCAGCGAGCGAGTCGCCACCAGCACCGACCACCAGCATCGCCGCGCCCGGTGTCGACCATGCGGTCACCACCGGCACGCGATAGCGCAGCGACAGCCCGATGCAGGTGACACCCATGCCCAGTCCCAGTGCCCACATCCATGAGGCGATCTGTGCCTGGTCGGCACCGACAGCCTGTGCGGCCTGGAACACGATCACTGCGGAACTGGCGAAGCCGACCAGCACGGTGATGAAGCCGGCGACCACGGCCGGCACTGAAAGGTCGCGCCACCATGCTTGCCGCACCTGCATGTTCATTGCCGTCTCTCCTTGTTGCATCCGTGCATTGATAGCCGTTGCGGCGTTGACCGCGCAACGCGCGGGCAACGCCGCAGTGATCTTCGAGCGTACGTCATGCCTGAAGTCGCGGCGCTCCTGTCATCACCATGAAAAAAAGCCTTGACGAAATCTGCAGGATCTCTAGAATTCGCCCCCTTGCTGCAACGCATCGCTTCCTCGGAAACGGCACGCGATCAGCAACGCCATCACCGGCGAACGAGTTGATCGAACGAAGGTGTTGACGGACTCGGAAAGTCCGGCATAATAGGCGGCTCGCAACGACGAAAGGCCCTCGGGTCCAACGACGAAGCAGCATCGGCAACAACGTCCACTCCGGTGAGACGGCCTTGAAAAAAGGTGTTGACGAAGCGGAAAAGCCGGCTATAATGGGCGGCTCGCTACGAAGGAAACTTCGCAGCACACGGGAACGGCGCTGAGGCCACTTCCCCGGATCTTTGAA
>NZ_JAPTFO010000010.1:0-87031 GCF_030985515.1 Stenotrophomonas sp. Sm10 | reverse complement strand
GTACGGCTCCCAGCTATCTTTAAAGGGCTGGGGTGGTACCGCACCGACGTTAGCTTGCCTACATCGACGATCCCCTTTGGGGGCCGTACGATCCTTTATCGACGTTCGTGTGCGGGATGGGGATCGCTCGACTCGTCTGTCGGCTGGTATCCGCAGATGCATGCTTGACGGTCCCTCCACCCCGGCTCCTACATACCGCGTAGGAGCCGGGAGGAACATACAAGCATGGCTCGACTCTACAGACGACCGTCAGCCTTCGCGGGCGACCTGGAAACCGGCGAAGGACTGGCTGACCGGCATCAGCTCCAGGCGATTGATGTTCAGGTGCGGCGGCAGGCTGGCCACCCAGAAGATCTGTTCGGCGATGTCTTCAGCGGTCATCGGGTTGGCGCCGGTATAGAGCTTGTCCGATGCCGCCTGGTCGCCATGGGTACGCACCACGGTGAACTCGGTTTCAGCCATACCCGGCTCGATCGTGGTCACGCGCACGCCGGTGCCGTGCAGGTCCGAACGCAGGCCCAGCGAGAACTGGCTGACGAAGGCCTTGGTGCCACCGTAGGCGTTGCCACCCGGGTACGGGTAGACGCCGGCCACCGACGAGATGTTGATGATCGCGCCCTTGCGCTCCACCAGCTGCGGCAGCAGGCGATGGGTCAAGGTCACCAGCGCGGTGATGTTGGTGTCGATCATCGTGGTCCAGTCCGACAGCTTGGCGCTCTGTGCCGGCGCGGTGCCCTGTGCCAGGCCCGCGTTGTTGACCAGCAGATCGATCTGGCCGAACGCAGGCGGCAGTGCCAGCAGGGCCGCCTCCATTGCCACCGGATCGCGGATGTCGAAGGCGGCGGCGTGAACCACGTCCTTGCCGTAGCGCTCGACCAGCGGCTGCAGGCGTTCGCCGCGGCGGCCGGTGGCGATTACCTTCCACCCGGCCTGGGCGAAGCGGTGGACGGCGGCGGCGCCGAAGCCGGACGTGGCGCCGGTAATCAGGACAGTGCGGGTCATCAGGCAACTCCAGGGGGAAAAACCGGACGCCCATTCTGGCACCGTCGGCCCGCCCCTGCGTTGCCGATGCCGGCTGACCACGCCCGGGGCGTGCGCGGCTCAGCGCACGCGGAATACCCGGGCCTTGGGCAGGTCTTCGTCGACCTGCAGGAACCAGCGCCCGGCAATTCCTGGAACAACGGCGATCTGCGGCGACTGCAGCACCTTGCGCAGCTTCATCTGCCCCTTCATCACCTGCCATTGCTGGCCGTTATCAAGGGTGAACAGCGTGCCGGGCTGCCAGCCTGCGACCTCTCCGACCACGCGTGCATTGACCGGTCCTTCTTCCAGGCCCAGATGCATTGCTGCCGGTGCCGGCACATTGGCAGGCAGCGGCGCAGCGGCGGGGGCCACCGCTGCCGTCGGCCCGGTGGCCGCGCGCTCTGCCTCGCGCAGTACCCGGTTCAGTGCCTGCAACTGCGCTGGATTGAGCCCGACCTCGGCCAGTTGGGATGCACTGAGGCGCCGCTCGACGGGTACGAAGCGGTCCTGGGCGAAGGCAGCGAAGCTGCTGGCGAGCAGCAGTGCGGAAAACAGATACCGGCGCATGCAAGGGTCTCAGCGAACGAGTGCCCACGATGCTGCAGTTCGATGACACTCCGGTGACACGCCAGGGGCCGCTACAATTGGACCATGATCAACAATGATGTCCTGCGCAGCGTGCGCTACTCCCTGGACCTGGGCGACCACCACGTGGTGGCCCTGTGCCAGATGGCCGACCCGGCCTTCGCCGTGGAGACCGAGCAGGTGAAGGCTTGGTTGCGCCGCGAGGACGAAGCCGGTTTCGAGGCGATGAGCGACAGCGCGCTGGCGCACTTCCTCGATGGCCTGATCGTGCACCTGCGCGGTCGCGACGAGAACCAGCCGCAGCGCGCGGTGGAGACCCGCATCGACAACAACCTGGTGCTGAAGAAGCTGCGCGTGGCGTTCCAGCTGCGCGACGTCGATCTGATGGAGATCTTCGCCAGCGCCGGTTTCAATGTCTCCAAGTCGGAAGTGGGCGCACTGTTCCGCCAACCCGGGCACGCCAACTACCGGCGTTGCCTGGACCAGATGCTGCGTAACTTCCTCAAGGGCCTGAGCCTGCGCCTGCGCGGCTGAGCACGGCCTCGACGAACGCCCGCGCCGCCGGTGTCGGCAGCCGCTGCCAGACCAGGTGCACGCGGCGGGTCGGGGTCGGCTGCAGCGGAATCCGCACCACGCCTTCAAAGCCTTCGGCGATCAACGCCGGCACGATGCCGACCGCCAGCCCATGGCGGACGAAGCGCTCGACCAGTTCCATCAGGTTGACCTCGAAGCGGACCGTGTGCGGCAGGCCGGCGGCGGCGAAGGCATCGTCGGTCTGCCGCCGCGCACCGGTGCCTCGCGGGAAGTCGACCAGCGCTTCATCCTGCAGTTCGGTCAAGGGCATCCGCTTGCGCCGGGCCAAGCGGTGCGACGGCGCCAGCACCGCCACCAGGTCTTCTTCCTGCAGCATCTGGTGGCAGACCCCGTCCAGGCCGGCCGAGGGCGCCAACCCCACCAGTGCCACGTCCAATTCACGCGACTGCACCTGCGCGATCAGATCCTCGCTCTTGTCCACCCGCAGCTGGAACTCCACCTGCGGGTGCGCCTGCTGGAAGGCTGCCAGCATCGCCACCACGTCGATGCCGGTCAGCGAGGAAATCTGCCCGATCGCCAGCAGGCCACGCACCTCGCCACTCACCGCGGCCACGTCAGCGCGCAGGTGGCGCAGGCTGGCCAGCACCTGGCGTGCGTGCACCAGCAGCGCCTCACCGGCCGCCGTCGCCCGTACCTGGCGCGGCAGGCGTTCAAACAGCGGCGTGCCCAGTTCCTGCTCCAGGTAGGCAATCTGGTGGCTCAACGCGGACTGCACCACGTGGCAGCGTTCGGCGGCACGGGTGAAATTGCCCTCTTCGGCCAGGGCGACGGCAAATTCGAGCTGCTTGAGATTCATCCAGCTATCTCGTTTCCAGATGGCATGGATGATGATGATTCATTTCCATCATGGTCGCAGCAGGCGGACACTGTGCACCCCGCTTTGTGGAATACCGCGTGAGTCCGTCCCTCCCCCCCCTGCACCGCTGGCAGGTGCTGCTGATGTCGGTCGCCACCGGCGTGGCCGTGGCCAGCAACTACTATGCGCAGCCACTGCTGCATACCATTGCCGATGCCTTCGGTGTGCCGTTCGGCCAGGTCGGCATGGTGGTCACCGCCGCGCAGCTGAGCTATGCCGCCGGACTGATCCTGCTGGTGCCGCTGGGAGACCTGTTCGAACGCCGGCGCCTGATCGTGGTGATGAGCCTGTTGTCCGCCGGCGGGCTGGTGATCAGTGCCTGTGCGCCGTCGCTGGCCTGGCTGCTGGCGGGCACCGCGATCACCGGCCTGTTCTCCGTGGTCGCCCAGGTGCTGGTGCCGTTCGCGGCCACGCTGGCCGCGCCGGAACATCGCGGTCGCGTGGTCGGCACGTTGATGAGCGGCCTGCTGCTGGGCATCCTGCTGGCACGTACCGTGGCCGGCCTGCTTTCCAGCCTGGGCGACTGGCGCCTGGTGTACGCGATCGCCGCTGCCACCCTGGTGCTGACCGCACTGGCATTGCAGCGCGGCCTGCCGCGCTTCCAGCACAGCGCCGGCCTTGGCTACTTCGCATTGCTGCGCTCGATCGGCGTGCTGTTCGTGCAGGAACCGGTGCTGCGCCAGCGCACGCTGCTGGGCGCCTGCAGCTTCGCCATGTTCGCGATCTTCTGGACGCCACTGGCGTTCCTGCTGGCACAGCCGCCGTATGCCTACAGCGACGCCACCATCGGCCTGTTCGGGCTGGTCGGCGCGGCCGGCACGCTGGCGGCCGGCCTGGCCGGCCGCATGTCCGACCGTGGCCAGACCGGGCGTGCTACCGCCATCGCGCTGGCGCTGCTGCTGCTCTCGTGGCTACCACTGGGGCTGTCGGCCCACTCGTTGCTGGCGCTGCTGGTCGGCGTGGTGGTGCTGGACCTGGCCGCGCAGCTGCTGCACGTCAGTAACCAGAACCTGATCTATGCACTGCAACCGGCAGCGCGCAACCGCCTCAATGCCGGCTACATGACCGGCTACTTCATCGGCGGTTCGCTGGGTTCGCTGCTGTCGGCGCAGGTCTACCAGCGCTTCGGCTGGACCGGCGTCTGCGTAGCCGGTGCTGCGGTGGCGGTGCTGGCCCTGCTGCTGTGGCTGCCCGGCGCGCTGCGTGCGCGCCAGGCCTCGGTGGCCGACTAGAAACTGCCCTGCAGCGCCAGCTCCCATCGTCCACCGGCATTGCCCGGGAACAGGCGCTTGGCCGCACTGTCGGTGTCATGCACGGTGGCACGCAGCTCCCATGCCGGGGCCAGCGTGGCAATGGCACTGAGCTGCCCATGCAGGTAGTCCGGGCCCTGCGCGGTGGCCAGCCAGTACTGGCCCACCGCCGCTTCCAGGCGGACGCGTTCGTGCAGCGGCACACGCACACCCAGCTGGGCGTAGGTACCGCGATGGCCACCGGCCAACGCATCGTTGGAATGGGCGACCTGCAACCAGGCGCGCTGCTTCCAGCTCACTGTGGTGTTGAGTTCGGTCCAGTCCAGCGCGCGGCCGGTGCCCGGGTACATGTAGCGGGTCAGGTTGGCATCCAGTGTCCAGTCCGGGGCCAGCGCACCGGACCAGCCGGCCACCAGGTCGAACTCGCTGCGCGCGCCATTGTCCGGCTTGAACGAAACGTTGGAGCCCCACACGCTGGCGTACCAACCCGATGGGATCGAAACCTTCGCACCCGCCTGCACCGCCGGGTCGCCGTCGCTCTGCGAGCTGCCACGCCACACGTAGTCACTGGTCAACGCCGCACTGCCACTGACCTGTACCTGTGCCTGCGCGCTGCCGATCCCGAGCGGCCCTGCCAGGGCGGCCACCACCGCCGCCATCATCCCCTTGCTGTTCACTGCACTGTGTTCCTCGTCGAAGGCGGTTATGCCGCCGGGAACGCAGTGTCGAGGCGGTGGCCGTAACGGATCGAGGGTGCTGCCGGGGCCGTGGCGCAAATTCGGCGTAAATCCCGTGAATCGGGGCCACATGCCGGCAGCGCGGTATCATGGTGCCCTGTTTCCAGAGAACCAACCGCGTGGACGCCATCCTGACCCCGGTATCGATCGGCGAGCTGATCGACAAGATCACCATTCTCGAGATCAAGGCCGAACGCATCGACGATGCGGCCAAGCTGAGCAACGTGCGCACCGAGCTGGACGGCCTGCTGCCGTTGCTGCAGCAGCAGCTGCAGGCTCAGCCGGCGCTGGCCGTGCTGAAGCAGCAGTTGAAGGCAATCAACGAGCGCATGTGGGACATCCAGGACCAGCTGCGCGACAAGGAAGCGGCCCAGGTGTTCGACGATGGCTTCATCCAGCTGGCACGCGGTGTCTACGGCACCAATGGCGAGCGCGTGCAGGTGAAGAACGAGATCAACCGCGTGGCCGGTTCGGCCCTGGTGGAAGAGAAGCAGTACCAGGGCGAGTAAGCCCGCTCATCCGCATTCGAGCAGGTGCCGGATGCGGAACAGCTCACCATCGCTGTGAATGCCCAGCTTCTCGTACGCCGTCCGCTTCTGCGTGCTGACCGTACTGGCCGTGCGCCCGAAGCGCCGCGCCACCTCCCCGGTGGTGCAGCCCTGCAGGACCAGCCGGAGCACCTCGCGCTCACGTCGGCTCAAGGGCGTCAGCACCGGCGCCGGTGTGCGCCGCATGCGTGATCGGTTCAACTGCGTGCGCAGCTCCGGGGGCACGAAGCGGCCGCCACGGGCCAGTACCTCCACCGCGCGCCGCAGCATCGCCGGCGTGGTTCCCTTTGACAGGAAGCCGCGCGCGCCGGCCTGCATCGCCATGGTCACCATGCTGGCATTGCAGTGCGCAGACAGCACCAGCACCGGCAGCAGCGGCCAGCGCCGCGACAACAGCCGCAACAGGGACAGGCCCTGTTCGGGACCATAGGGCGCCAGCAGGTCGATCAGCAGCAGGTCGATGCCATCCGGCTGGCGCTGCAGCAGATCGAGCAGATCAGCTTCGCGGGTGAAGCTGCCACAGACCTGCACGCCACCGTGCTGGCAAAGCACCACCTCCACCCCCAGACGCAGCACGGGATGCGGCGCCAGCATTGCCAGGCGGCGGGGCCGATCGAGGGGCAGAGCGGGAACGGCAGGCGGCATCACATGGATCCGACGATACGAAGTGCCCACCGTAGGGCCGCGCCGGGAGCAGCGGAATCCAATTTATTGCAACGCAGCAGCGGCCTCGGAACATGCTCAGCTGCGGTTTCGGGTCGTCACAACGCAACAGGCCCGGCATGAGCCGGGCCTGTCGAGGCATCTTCAGCGCGCAGGCGCGCCAAGGAAGCAATTACCAGCTGAAGCGCGGGCCGACGGTGTATTCCTTGTCGCCGTCGCGGTTCATCTTCAGCTCGCCGTTCAGGCCCCAGTTCTGGTTCAGCTTGACCTGACCACCCAGGCGGCCGTACCACTGGCCTTCCGGATTGATGCCGTGCTTCTTCGAGAAATCTTCGTAGCCGACCATGCCGTAGACTTCGGCGTGGGCACCGAAGGCGGTGCGGATACCGGCTTCAGCGCTGTAGCCGTTGAAGTCCAGGCCGTGCTTCTGGTCGCGCTTCTGGTAGGCAACGCGAGCAACGAAGTCGGTGGTCGGGGCGATTTCAACGTTGTAGCCGGCGCCGATCTTCCACTGGTCCAGCTTGATGTTGGTGTGGTCGATTTCCTGGCGGCTGTAATCACCGAAAGCGTGGAAGTTCGGCAGGAAGCCGTACGAGCCCTTCACGCCCCAGCCGTCGGCCTTGAACGCATCGATGTCGGTCTTGGCGTAGTCGGCTTCGGCATAGTTGTACGACAGGTTCTCAGCAGCCGAGGCGGTGAACGGCAGGGCAGCGGCCAGGGCCAGAGCAATCAGCGAATTCTTCATGGGGGTACACCTTTACTTTCTTATGGTGTGCAGCAGCGCCAAGGCGCCATCGCATCGGGAATGTAAATTCTCCGTTATTCGCCACAACGCTCCCTGAAAACAGCGGTCTTCGCATTGCTGAATTTTCTGGCTTGATTCAGGCTGTTTCTGGCATACGCGCGCGGCGCGCGTGCATTTCGTCGGCACAACGACTGCCGGTTGCAGGATGTCGATCCACGACGCCCTGGTTCGTCGGGTACTTGAAGGCCGTGCATGCGGCACGGTCCATCCGGAGGCAGGCAATGAGCTACATCGATGGTTTCGTCCTGGCGGTGCCCACCGCCAACAAGGAGAAGTTCCTCGCCCACGCACGCTCAGGAGATCCCGTTTTCATCGAATACGGCGCGCTGCGCGTGGTCGAGTGCTGGGGCGATGACGTGCCGCACGGCAAGACCACCGACTTCTTCGGCGCGGTGAAAGCCACGCCGGATGAGACGGTGGTGTTTTCCTGGATCGAATGGCCGGACAAGCCGACCCGCGACGCCGGCATGAAGAAGATGATGGAAGACCCAAGGTTTGATCCGGCGACGAATCCGATGCCGTTCGACGGCGCGCGGATGATCTACGGCGGCTTCGTGCCGATCTACGAACTGACGCGCTGAACCGGGCGGACGTGCTCAGCGCGCGTCCGTTTCATCGCTGGCAGCGGCATGGCCGGCGCCCAGTGCGGCGCCAGCGCCGAGGCCCACACCGCCCATCCCAGCGCCCATTCCGCCACCGCCACCTCCTCCACCCGCACGACCGCCCTTGGCGTCGCCGTCGTTGCGGCCCTTGCCGCCGACACTGGCGCCACCCGGCCGGGTCGGCCCCTGCGGCGGTATCTGCAGGTCGGTCGGAATCGGCGCCAGATCCAGCGCTTCGCGCACGAAGTCGCGCAGCGAGACCACCAGTTCATGGGTATGTACCGGCCGCCCCTGTGCCAGTTCATTGGCGGCACGCGCGGCCAGCCGCACCTGTTCGTCGGTGCCCAGCAGCAGGATGTCCGACAACGCCGCTTCCACGGCATCACGGATGCGGCGCGCGCGATCCGAGCGGGGCTCGGCAATGCCCTCTGCATCCTCGCGCTGGCGAAGGTCACGGCGATGGCTGGGGTCCACACCCAGTTCGCCGGTGAACGAACCGCCCAGGGTCTTGTAGGCCGCCATCAGCGTGCGCAGCCGTTCGTTGATCTGCCGGTTCTCGCGCTCGCGGCGCTGCTGCAGGGTCTGCATCACCAGCAGGCGGATGCCCACGCCCAGCAGGGTGATCAGGACCAGGCCGGCCAAGGTGGACAGCACGCCCTGCCAGGAACTGAAGTCAATACCGCGCATGCCCCGGGCTCCAGCAGGAAGAACCTGCATCTTGCTCCAGACCGCGTCCCTGAAACGCGAAAGGCCCCACCACCCGGGGGTGGCAGGGCCTTCGGTCACGGCGCGATTACTTGCGCTTGGCGACCTTGCGCACGGCCTTCTTGGCCGGAGCCTTCTTGGCGGCGACCTTCTTCAGCGGCGCAGCCTTCTTGGCAACCGTCTTGCGGGTGGCGGCAACCTTCTTGCCCACTGCCTTCTTGGCAACGGCGGTCTTCTTGCCGACAACCTTCTTGGCAGCGACGGTCTTCTTGCCGACGGCCTTCTTGGCGACGGCAGCCTTCTTGCCGACAGCCTTCTTGGCGGCCGTGGTCTTCCTGGTGGCGGCAACCTTCTTGCCGACGACCTTCTTCGCAGCCACGGCCTTCTTGCCAGCGACCTTCTTGGCGGCGACGGTCTTCTTGGCCACGGCCTTCTTGGCGGTAGCGACCTTCTTTCCAACTGCCTTCTTGGCAACAGCGGTCTTCTTGCCGACGGCCTTCTTGGCGACGGCAGCCTTCTTGGTGGCGGCCTTCTTCGCGGTGGCGACCTTCTTGCCGGCAGCCTTGGTGGTCTTCTTGGCAGCGGCGGCCTTCTTGGTCACAGCCTTGCCTGCAGCCGCCTTCTTCTTGGCCACTTCATTCTTCAGCGCAGCGGCTTCGGCCTTGGCGTTCTTCTTGGCGGCTTCCAGCTTCTTCTTGGCGTTGGCAACAGTCTTGCCGACCGACTTGGCAGCCTTCTCGGCCTTCTTGGCAACGGTCTTCTCGACCTTGGCCACGGCCTTCTTGGCTTTGGCAACGCGGGTACCGGCAGCCTTGGTGGCGCGCTTGACGGTCTTCTTGACCGACTGCACTGCGTCTTCGGCAGCGTGGGCGATGGTCTCGCCAACGTTGGTGGCGGTTTCTTTGACGTTCTCGACGGCGTCGGTCACGACCGACACACCATTACCGTTGCTCATGTTGCCCTCCTGGGGGCCTTAAGTATCAAAACGGGGCGATGCTATACCGACATTGACGATCGTGGAACGGGGCACGCACGAGCAATCGCATCTGATGCGACGGCAATGGTGTAGTCGGGTACCCTCGCGAGTACGATGTGTTGACGGGAAACCCCTTTTTTTCAGTGCTGCGCCGCACGATGCGGGCAGCGGCAGGGGCTGCGTGCGCACACCCGCCCGGACGTAGCGAAAGGCATGCGATATGGCGCATCGCGGCATCGGGATGCGCAGAACTGCGCAAGCATCGGCCTGCATACCCACGCGCTTGGGCAGACGTCGGCACAGTGCGAGGAACCTCCGGCGTTGCCGCCTGCGGCCCACGGTAGCGATGCTGGACCGGGTTCCGGGCATGGCGTTTTCATGGCGCATTTATCCATATCGCGACACACTCATTCAGCTTGTTCTACCGTAGGGCCGTACCGCCCCCACCCACGCCAGCGAACCGACTCCCATGCGACCGCTTCCTACCCTGCTCACGCTCGCAATCGCCGCCGCCTTCGGTGGCTTCGTTGCCACCGGCATCAATGCCCACATGGACAACCGTGCCGACGCCGCGCCGCTGCCGGCGGTGTTGCCGACCACGGCGGCCTTGCCGGCTTCGGTGGCCGGTCAGGCGGTGCCGTCGCTGGCACCGATGCTGGAAAAGGCAATGCCGGCGGTGGTCAGTGTCAACACCAAGCAGGTGGTGCGCGTGCGCAACCCCTTCTTCGACGACCCATTCTTCCGCCGCCTGTTCCCGGATATCCCACAGGAACGCATCAACGAATCGCTGGGCTCGGGCGTGATCATCGACGCCAAGGAGGGGCTGGTGCTGACCAACCACCATGTCATCGACAACGCCGATGACGTACAGGTGACACTGGCGGACGGGCGCACGGTCAAGGCCGAGTTCCTCGGCTCGGACCGTGACACCGACATCGCGCTGATCCGCATCCCGGCGCAGAACCTGACCGACATCAAGCTCGGCAACAGCGACCAGCTGCGCGTAGGCGACTTCGTGGTGGCCATCGGCAACCCGTTCGGCTTCAGCCAGACCGTTACCTCGGGTATCGTTTCGGCGGTGGGCCGCAGCGGCATCCGCGGGCTGGGCTACCAGAACTTCATCCAGACCGATGCGTCGATCAATCCGGGCAACTCCGGTGGCGCGCTGGTCGACCTGCAGGGCCAGCTGGTCGGCATCAATACCGCCAGCTTCAACCCGCAGGGCAGCATGGCCGGCAACATCGGCCTGGGCCTGGCGATTCCTTCCAACCTGGCGCGCAGCGTGGTCGACCAGCTGGTCAAGCACGGCGTGGTGGTGCGCGGCACGCTGGGCGTGGAAAGCCAGAACCTGACCGCGCAGATCGCGCAGGGCCTGGGCCTGGGCGAAACCCGCGGTGCGCTGATCACCCGCGTGCTGGCCGGCTCGGCCGCCGCCGCAGCCGGGCTGAAGCCGGGCGACGTGGTGGTGTCGGCCAACGGCCAGCGCGTGGACAGCGCCGAGGCCCTGCACAACGTGGAAGGCCTGGCGGCCGTCGGCAGCGCGATGACGCTGGACGTACGCCGCGAAGGCAAGCCACTGCAGATCAAGGCGACACTGAAGGAACAGGCGCGCGCGGTCACCGGTGAGAGCCTGGACCCGCGCCTGACCGGTGCGACCTTCGTCGACCTGCCCGAGTCACTGCGCCAATCCGGTGTCGGCGGCGTGCTGGTCAGCGAGGTCAAGCGCGGCAGCCGCGCTGCCAGCAACGGCCTGCAGCAGGGCGACATCATCACCGACGCCACCGTGGGCGAATTCGCCGACCTGGCCAGTTGGCGCGCCAACTTCCAGCAACGCCCGCCGACCCTGGTGGTGCGCGTGCTGCGCAACAACGGCCAGCAGCAGGGCCAGCTCGTGATGCGCTGATCGCCCTGCCGTAACACCCCCTATACCCCGGCAATGCTATTGCTGTCAGTCCAGGTCGGCACCGCCGACGCCGTTCCCCCATCGCAACAGGAGTGATTCGATGAGCCCCACCAATACCGAGAACCTGAAGGAACACCTGGGTGAAGCCGGTTCCCACCTGAAGCAGGCCGCCAGCGCCGCCGGCGGTGCGATCAAGGGCGCCACCGGTGCCGCGACCGACGAACTGCGCATCGGCAAGGCCAACGTCAAGGCTGAACTGTCCGACAGCGCACTGTCCGGCCTGGCCGCTGCCGAGTTTGGTGGTGCCGCCGCCAAGGAGCAGGTCGATGCGCTGATGGACAAGGGCAAGGACCTGATCGACAGCGCCGCCGAATTGATCCGTGAGCGTCCGCTGGCCTCGTTCGGTGTTGCCTTCGCGGCCGGCTGGATCATCGCCAAGCTGGCCCGCGGCAGCAGCGACAAGTAAGCCGCGGCGTGAGCGAAGACAACGCGCAAGCCCCTGATCCGGCGGCTACCCCGCCGCTGGATGAGAGCATCCGCCAGGTCGGCGCGGCCGGTCGTGCCGCTGCCGACTCGGCCAAGCACTCGCTGCGTTCGCTGCGCCGGTTGGCCTCGGCCGACTTCGCGCTGGCACGCAGTGCCTTCGGCCGCGCGCTGGCCTGGGCCGGCGTAGCGATCGTATTTGGTGCGTCGGCCTGGCTGCTGATGGCCGCCACCCTTATCGCGCTGCTGCAAAGCTGGGGCCTGAGCTGGCTGCAGGCACTGCTGATCACCTCGCTGCTGAGCCTGGCCGTCACCGGTTATGCGATCTGGCGGGTGTCCTACTTCTTCCACCACACCGGCATGCACGCCACCCGGCGCCAGCTGTCCCGCCTGGGCCTGTTCGACGAGCCCAGCGAAGACGACCCCGATGCCGATGTGGAGCTGCCAGAGGGCAAGCCATGAAGTTCGGTGCGCTGCAGCGTCGGGTGAAGCGCTGCGAACAGGTGGTAACCGTGCGTCTGGTCGAGACCCAGGACCACTGGTCGACGCTCGGCCAGGTCTGGCGCCAGGGCTGGTCGCCACTACGCATCGTGGTAGTGGGCCTGGCCGGTGGCTTCCTTGCCGGCAAGCTGGAAATGCCGGGCAAGGTCAACGGTGCGCGCTGGCTGCAGATGGTGGGTTCGGTCTCGAACCTGTTCGCCAGTGCGCAGGCGGCGTTCGCCACGGCGATGGCGGCGCAGGCGGCGGCCACCGCCGACGATGCGGCCGAAGAAGCCGGCGATGCCAGCGAACAGGCACACGCAGCGGCCTCCGCCGCTGAAGCACGGCCCGCAGCGGCAGCGCGAGCTGTGCCGGAGCCGGAGCCGGAACCGGACCTGCGCGAACCGCGCCCGGCCGAGGCGGCCACCGAGCTGTCCGAACGTTGATCCCTGGAATCCGCCGCGCCGGTCGCGGCCGGCGGATAATGCGCTCCCCTTTCCGGCTGATGCGTCGATGAGCGAGTCCTCCCTGTCCCCGTCACCGGCCGGCCACGACGCATCCGAGGCACCGCTGCCGCCCCCGTCGCGCCCACGCGGACCGATGTCGCTGGTTGTGCTGGCGACCCTGGCCGTGGGCTATACGCTATGGGCGGCGCAGGACATCATCCTGCCGGTGCTGCTTGCGATGTTCTTCGCGCTGGTCGGCAATCCCATCCTGCGCCTGCTGCAGAAGCTGTGGATCCCGCGCGCGCTGGGCGCGCTGTTGATCCTCGGTGCGGGCCTGGGCGTGACCGGTTCGCTGGCCGTGCAGCTGATCGGACCGGCGATGGAATGGGCGCAGGAAGCACCGCAGCAGCTGCGCAAGGTCGCCCGCCAGGTGCAGAACCTGACCAAGCCGGTGCAGCAGGCCAACCAGGCGGCGGAAAACTTCGCCCGTGTGGCCGGCGGTGACAGCAACCACAAGGTGCAGGTGATCCGCACCCAGCTCGACGACCCCTACCGCATGCTGACCCGTGCACCGCGGCTGGCTGCCTCGGTGTTGGCCGTGGTGCTGCTGACGCTGTTCTTCATGATCTACGGGCAGAGCCTGCAGCGCGCGGCGATCGCCCTGTTCCCCAACCGCCAGCAGCAGCGCTTCACTACGGACATCCTGCGTTCGATCGAACGCGAGGTCTCGCGTTACGTGCTGACCATCAGCGTGATCAACACCTTGGTCGGGCTGGTGTTCGCCGGCGTGCTGATGCTGCTCGGTATCGGCCTGCAGGAAGCGCTGCTGTGGGGCACGGTGGCCGCGCTGCTGAATTTTGCGCCGTATGTGGGTCCGCTGATCGGCGTGGCGCTGATGCTGTTGATGGGCTTCGTCGAGTTCCGCGACCCGCTGCAGGCCCTGCTGCCCGCAGCCGCCTACCTGGGCCTGCACACACTGGAAGGGCAGATGGTGACCCCGATCGTGCTGGGCCGTCGGATGAAGCTGTCGCCGCTGGTGCTGATCCTGGCGCTGATGGTGTTCGGCTGGGCCTGGGGCATGATCGGGCTGCTGCTGGCGGTGCCGCTGCTGGTGTGCATCAAGCTGGTGCTGGCACGCCTGGACGGCATGCAGGGCTGGGCACGCCTGCTGGAATGAAAGCCCGCGCGGGCAGGGGTAGAATGGCGGGGTGAATTTCCCCGTCCAAGCCATCACCCTCGACCTTGACGACACGCTGTGGCCGTTCGCTCCGATCGGCGCCCGCATCGAACAGGTCCTGCACACCTGGATGTGCGAACACAGCCCCGCTACCGCCGCGATGTATCCGGTGGAGGCGATGCGCGAACTGCGCGAGCGGCTGTACCACGCCCATCCGCACCTCCACCACGACCTGAGTGCGCTGCGCCGGCTGACCCTGCACGAAGCACTGCACACCAGCGGTGCCAGCCTCGATCTGCTGGAGCCTGCGTATGAAGTGTTCTACGCCGCACGCAACCAGGTGGAGTGCTATCCCGATGCGATCGATGCACTGGCACGGATTGCCGCGCGGGTTCCGGTGGCGGCGCTGAGCAATGGCAATGCCGACCTGGAACGGGTCGGCCTGGCCCATCATTTCGCCTTCCAGCTGGGTGCGCGCGAACACGGCGCGGCCAAGCCCGAAGCCAGCATCTTCCACGCTGCCTGCACCCGACTGGGTGTCGCGCCGGCACAGGTACTGCACGTCGGCGATCATGCCGACATGGACGTGGCCGGGGCGATTGCCGCCGGCCTGCGCGGGTGCTGGATCAACCGCGAGGCAGCCACCTGGACCCATCCGCAGCTGCAGCCGGACCTGCAGTTCGACACCCTCACCGGCCTGGCCGACTGGTTGGATGCCAACCTCGACGCCGCCGCACTCCGGAGTACCTGACGCATGAGCGAGATCACTGGTTTCACTGCCGACACCGCCGCAGCGCTGCCGCTGTACGTGCTGGACCGCGAGCAGTTCGCCGCCTGGAAGGACGGCCAACCGGCCGCCACCCAGGCCTGGCTGGCATCGCAGGGCTTCACCGCCGGTGCCTTCACCACGGCGTTGCTGCCCGGCGCCGATGGCCTGTCCGGAGCGGTGATCGGTGTGGGTGATCGCGCCGATGCCTACAGCTATTCGCATGCCCCGCACGCCCTGCCGGAAGGCAGCGTGTGGCAGCTGGCCAACGAACTGCCGGCCGCCGAACAGGCGCTGCTGCAGCTGGGCTGGGGCTTGGGCAGCTACCGCTTCGACCGCTACCGCAAGCGCCACCGCGCACCGGCGCAACTGGTAGCCGCGCCGACCGGCGAGGTGGCCGACCTGATCACCGCCAGCCTGCGCGTGCGCGACTGGGTCAACACTCCCACCGAAGATATGGGCCCGCAGCAGCTGGAAGACGCTGCCCGCGCCCTGGCCGCTGCGCACGGCGCGCAGGTCGAGGCGATCACCGGTGACGAACTGCTGAAGCACAACTTCCCGGCCATCCACGCCGTGGGCCGCGCATCGCACCGCGCGCCGCGTCTGGTGGTGCTGCGCTGGGGCAAGGACACCGATCCGTCGCTGGTGCTGGTCGGCAAGGGCGTCTGCTTCGACACCGGCGGCCTGGACATCAAGCCGGCCGACGGCATGCGCAACATGAAGAAGGACATGGGCGGCGCCGCGCATGCGCTGGCCCTGGCCGGCCTGGTGATGGCACGCGGGCTGCCGGTACGTTTGACCCTGCTGGTGCCGGCGGTGGAAAACGCGATCGGTCCGGAGGCGTTCCGCCCGGGTGAAGTGATCGCCACCCGCAAGGGCCTGAGCGTGGAGATCGACAACACCGACGCCGAAGGCCGCGTGATCCTGTGCGACGCATTGACCTTCGCCGGTGAGCAGAAGCCGGACCTGGTGCTGGACTTCGCCACCCTCACCGGTGCCGCGCGCATCGCACTGGGCCCGGATCTGCCAGCGCTCTTCAGCAACGATGACACGGTGGCCCAGCAGTGGCTGCAGGCCGGTGACGCGACCCGCGACCCGGTCTGGCGGATGCCGCTGTGGCGCCCCTACCTGCGCTACCTGAGCAGCGGCATCGCCGACCTGGCCAACGCCGGTTCGCGCATGGCCGGCTCGGTGACCGCCGCGCTGTACCTGGAACGCTTCGTGGAAGACGGCCAGCGCTGGGCGCACCTGGACGTGTACGCCTGGAACGACGGCGAACGCCCGGGCCGTCCGGCCGGTGGCGAAGCGCTGGCGTTGCGCTCGGCGTGGGCGATGCTGAAGGCGCGCTACAGCTGATCGGGTGGGTGCCGACCTTGGTCGGCACGCCGTCCCCGGCAAACTTGACGAAAATTTGAATACCGGGCCTGGAAGGGTTCTGCGAGGATGTGTGGGTCGACCACCCACACGCTCCGTGAAGGCAGGAACCCGACCATGTCGCTCTTCCGCTACACCCGTGCCGGCCAGACGGCGGGCGCACCGCGCAGGCATTCGCCGCTGCTCTGGATCGCACTGATCGCGCTCATTCTGGGTGCCGTCGCGCTGGCCTTCGCCTGGCTGGCCGGCTGGATTGGAAACCGCCTCACCGCGCAGCGCTTCACCGATACCATCGAGGCCACCGGCCCGGCCCACCCGGGCTTCCGCCGCGCGCACAGCAAGGGCATCTGCGTGAGCGGCTGGTTCGAACCCAGTGCGCAGGCCCGCACCCTGTCCAGTGCACGGGTGTTCTCGCAGCGCCGCGTGCCGGTGATGGGCCGCCTGTCGATCGGCGGCGGCGACCCGTACGGCGCCGACAACACTGCACGCGTGCGCAGCCTCGCGGTGCAGATGGTCAGCGATGATGGGCAGGAATGGCGCATGGCGATGAACAGCTTCCCGTTCTTCGCGGTGCCCAGCGCCGAGGCGTTCTACGAGCAGACCCGCGCTTCCATTCCCGACCCGGCCACCGGCAAGCCCGACCCGCAGAAGATGGCTGCGGTGCTGGCGAAGTACCCCAGTGCGCAGGCCTTCCAGCAGTGGGCCAAGACGGCGCCGTGGACCAGCAGCTGGGCCGACACCACCTTCAACAGCGTCAACAGCTTCTGGTTCACCAATGCGCAGGGCCAGAAGCGCGCGGTGCGCTGGCGCTGGCAGCCGCAGGCGCCGGTGGTGGAGATGGATGCGGAAACGCGCAAGCAGGCCAGCGTCGATTTCCTCAGCCAGGAACTGCAGCAGCGCCTGGCCAACGGCCCGGTGCGCTGGAACCTGGTCGTGACCACCGCCGAGCCCGGCGATGCCATCGATGATCCGTCGGTGCCATGGCCCGAGTCGCGTGACCAGGTAGTGGCGGGCGTACTCAGCGTGGACCGCATGCAGTCGCAGGAACAGGGTGCCTGCGGTCAGATCAACTTCGATCCGCTGATCCTGCCCAGCGGCGTGCGCGGCAGTGACGATCCGATCCTGGCCGCCCGCTCGGCGGTGTATTCGCAGTCCTTCAACCGCCGCGAACGCGAGCGCGCCACCGGCAACGTCGAACAACCGAAGGAGGCCGCACGATGAGCATCGGCAACGGCCACTTCAACCTGCTGGCGCGGGTGCTGCACTGGTCCATGGCACTGATGATCATCGCCATGCTGTTCATCGGCGTGACCATGGTCGCCTCACTGCACCTGCGGCCAATGCTGATCGACCTGCACCGCCCGCTGGGCATCGCCATCCTGGTGCTGGTGCTGCTGCGCCTGTACAACCGGCTGCGCCATCGCCCGCCGCCGCTGCCTTCCGACCTGCCCGCCTGGCAGGTGCTGGCGGCCAAGGCCTCGCACTGGATGTTGTATGCGCTGATGCTGGCGATGCCGTTGATCGGCTGGGCGATGCTGTCGGCAGGCGGTTACCCGATCGTGCTGTGGGGCGGCCTGCACCTGCCGCCGATCGTGCCACACACACCGGCGCTGTACGCCGCGTTGCGTAATGCGCACAGTCTGCTGGCCTACGTGCTGTTCGCAACGGTGCTGATGCACGTGGGTGCGGCGCTGTTCCACCTGTGGGTGCGGCGCGATGGGGTGTTCCAGGCGATGGCGCGCGGGAAGGATTGATCGGGTTCGCCGGGAATTCCCGGCGGATCGTTTCCGCGACCGCGTGGGGGTGTCACTTTCTTTGCGCGCAAAGAAAGTAACCAAAGAAACGCTCCGCCGGCCGCGAGCCGACGTGCTGCGCACGCCGGTGCCCTGCGCTCCTCGGCCCGCCGAGGGACGGCGCGGAACTCGCTACGCTCAGACACCCGCGCCTCTTCGCCCTCGCCGGTCCTGCGGTGCTCGGCTCGCTCAAGGCGGACTGGAAGGGCAAGATCAACAGCTAGAGCATCCACGCATGGCGTGGATCTACTGGGTGCAGCTGTGCCTTTGACGTTGGGTCCGCCTTCTAGCGAGCCGAGCATCGCAGGGGAATCAGGGGCGCAGAGGCGCCGATGTCTGAGCGTAGCGAGTTCGGCGCCGTCCCCTGATTCACCGAGAAGCACAGGGGACCGGTGCGCAGCGCCGGCTCGCGATCTGGCGGCGTGTTTCTTTGGTTACTTTCTTTGCACGAGCAAAGAAAGTGACACCCACCCGCGGTCGCGGAAACGACATCACCGGGAACAGCAGGACGCCCTTACAACCACCCCTTCTGCCGCGCCAGCCGATACGCCTCGATCCGGTTGGCCACGCCCAGCTTGCCGATGCACTCGGACAGGTAATTGCGCACCGTACCGTGCGACAACCCCAGCTGCTCGGCAATCTCGCTGGCGGTTCGGCCCTCCCCTGCCAGACGCAGCACACGGCGCTCGCGGTCGGTCAGCGGATCGGCCTGCGACCACGCATCCAGCGCCAGCTGCGGGTCGATCGCACGGATGCCCTGTTTCACCTTGCGCAGGGCATCGGCCAGGTTCTCGGCCGGTGCGTCCTTCAGCAGGTAGCCCAGCACGCCCGCCTCCAGCGCGCGGCGCAGGAAACCGGCGCGTGCGAAGGTGGTTACGATCACCACCTTGATCGGCAGCTCATGGCGGGCGATGCGCTGCGCCAGCTCCAGCCCGGACAGGCCCGGCATCTCGATGTCGGTGACCAGGATGTCCGGCTTCAGCTGCTGCAGCATGCGCCACGCGGTTTCGCCGTCGGCGGCGCTGCCCAGCACCTCGATATCAGGCTCCAACCCCAGCAGCGCCGACAGTGCGCCGCGCACCATCGCCTGGTCCTCGGCCAGCAGGATGCGGATCATGCGGCACCGTCCTGCACCAGCGACGACGGCGTGCCTGGCGGCAACGGTGTGGTCGCGGCAGCCAGTGGCACGCGCACGGTCAGCAGCGTGCCCTCGCCCTTTGCGGACTGAACCTGAAGGTTGCCCCCCAGGGCGGCCACGCGTTCGCGCATGCCGCACAACCCGTTGCCCTCGGCCTGCACGCCGCCACGACCATCATCGCGGATCTGCATCGCCAGCATGCGTCCTTCCAGCATGAATTCCACCCGTGCCTGTGTCGCCTGTGCATGGCGCACGATGTTGGTCGCGGCCTCGCGCAGCACCAGCGCCAGACCGCGTTCGACATCCACCGGCATCGCCGGTGGTGGTGCGTATTGAAGGTGGACCTGCTGGCACTCCAGCAGCAGCCGCGCCGACGCCAGCTCACCGGCCAGGTCACTGGCGCGGATACCGGTGACCGCGCTGCGCACCTGCGCCAGCGCTTCGCGGGCAATGTCCTCGGCTTCGCCGATTTCCTGCCGCGCCCGCGCGTCGCCACGATCGTGCAGCTTGCGGGCCAGTTCCAGCTTCAACGTGATCAACGACAGGGTGTGGCCGAGCAGGTCGTGCAGGTCGCGGCCGATGCGTTCGCGCTCGGCGGTGGCTGCGAGCCGCCGCACCTCGTCCTGCGACAGCTGCAGTGCCGCATCCTTCTGCTGGTTGAGTGCCTCCACGTTCACGACCAACCCGACGATATAGGACACGGCGGGGATCCAGACCAGGCTCTGCCACGGGTACTGGAACAGCAGTGCGAGGCCGCAGAACAGGAGGTTCAGGCCAGTGAGCTGCAGCAGGTACTGCCACCAGCCACCGCGTCCGCTCACCCGCAGCAGCACGCAGCCGAACACGAAGTAGGTCAACCCGGACGGGTACCACGGCAGCAGCACCAGCGACATCCCGATCAGGCCCAGGGCATAGCGCGGCGCGTGATGGCGTGGCGCCACCATCACCTTGGCGTACAGCAGCAGGAACACCGGATAGCTGACCACTGTAAGCAGCAGCCAGCGCAGGGTGAAGCCATGGCCGAGCAAGGGCGTCAGGAAGATCCACACCGACCACAGCAGGTGGATCGCCTCGCTCCAGGGTGATTTTCCCCGGCGCAGCGTCTCGGCCACCGCCGAGTCCGGCGCGGGGCGCAGCAGGGAGGCAAGCCAGGTGGACGGCACAGGCGGTTCCAGGCGGGGATGATCGCCGCCGATCATGCCAGTTCGGCTGGCTGCGCGCAGGCGCCACCGCCGGCAAGATGGCACCGGCGCAACCCGCCGCAGATCACGGTACGCTTGGCGGTACCGCTGCAGCGGGCCAGCGATGGGGTGGTCGGATCCATGAGCGGTACCGGCAGCGGGGACGTTGCCATCCTGTGCCGCCGCGGTCACATTTCGCAGTTGCCGCCGTCAGTGTCATCGGGTGACAGCTGTCACTGCCGTCATCGCTGTGCCTGCCTTCATGCTGTGCCGCACGCTCCACCGCCGGAACCGCCGCCGTCCGCGCTTCCGGCCACACCCGCCCGAACGCCTGTGATGGAACGAATGAACGCTTCTGCCGAGCTGTTGAAGGAACTCCGTATCGACCGCAAGTCGCCGCCGCCCGCCTCCGGTCGTGGCAGCAACGGCGGTGGTCGCCGTTGGTTGTGGATCGCGACCATCGTGGTCGTGCTGCTGATCGCCGCTGCCGTGGCGTTCCTGTTCGGCCGTGCGCCGGCCGTGGAGGTGGAAACCGCGCCGGCCGTGGCCATCCAGCAGGGTAGCGCCAGCAGTTCGGTGCTCGACGCCAGTGGCTACGTGGTCGCCCGGCGCATGGCCACGGTCTCGGCCAAGATCACCGGCAAGGTGCGCGAGGTGATGATCGAAGAAGGCATGCGGGTCGAGGCCGGCCAGGTGATGGCCACGCTGGACCCGATCGATGCCGATGCGCAGCGCAGCCTGTATGCCTCGCAGCTGCAGGCCGCACGCAGCCAGGTGGCCGGGCTGGAGGCGCAGCAGAAGCAGGCCGCCGCCGAAGCCAGCCGCCTGCAGGCACTGGTCGGCCAGCAGCTGGTGTCACGTTCGCAGTACGACCAGGCCGTGGCCCAGCGCGACAGCCTGCGTGCGCAGCTGGAAACGGCCCAGCGCAACGTCAAGGTCGCCCACGACCAGCTGGCCATCGCCGACCTGGGTGTGGACAACAACATCGTGCGCGCGCCCTTCTCCGGCGTTGTCACCGCCAAGGCCGCGCAGCCCGGTGAGATCGTCTCGCCGCTGTCGGCCGGTGGTGGCTTCACCCGTACCGGCATCGGCACCATCGTGGACATGGACTCGCTGGAGATAGAAGTCGAGGTCGGCGAGGCCTTCATCGGCCGCGTGCAGCCGAAGATGCCGGTGGAAGCCACGCTCAACGCCTACCCCGAATGGAAGATTCCCGGCGAGGTGATCGCCATCATCCCCACCGCCGACCGCGGCAAGGCCACGGTGAAGGTGCGCGTGGCGCTGAAGGTGAAGGACCCGCGCATCGTGCCAGAGATGGGCGTGCGGGTCAGCTTCCTGGAACGGGCACAGCCGCAGGCCACAACCAAACCGCAGGGCGTGCGCGTGCCGGCTGGCGCGGTGGTCCAGCGCGAGGGCGCCTCGGTGGCCTTCGTACTGGGTGACGAGAACCGCGTGCAGCAGCGCACGGTCGAGGCTGGCCAGGCGATGGGCAAGGACCGCCAGATCCTCAAGGGCGTGAGCGCCGGTGAATCGGTGGTGGTGAACCCGCCGGACACCCTGCGCGATGGCGCCAAGGTGCAACAGAAACAAGCGCAGTAACGGCCTGGCGCCCATGGGCGCCGCCGGCAGCACCGCTCGACGCACGCCTGCGGTCACCGCAGGTGCGCTTCCCCGTTTCCCGCCTTCCGTGGAGAACCACCCATGTCGACCCTGGTTTCACTGCGCAACATCACCAAGACCTACCAGCGTGGCCCCGAGAAAGTGCAGGTGCTGCACGGCATCGACCTGGACATCGCCCGCGGCGATTTCGTCGCACTGATGGGCCCGTCCGGCTCGGGCAAGACCACCCTGCTCAACCTGATCGGCGGCCTGGACAACCCCAGCGGCGGCGAGATCAGCATCGAAGGCGAGCGCATCGACCAGATGAGCGGCGGCCAGCTGTCGACCTGGCGCAGCCACCACGTCGGCTTCGTGTTCCAGTTCTACAACCTGATGCCGATGCTGACCGCGCAGAAGAACGTGGAGCTGCCGCTGCTGCTGACCCATCTCAATGCCGCGCAGCGCCGCCGCAATGCCGAGATCGCGCTGACCCTGGTCGGCCTGGCTGACCGCCGCAGCCATCGCCCCAATGAACTGTCCGGCGGCCAGCAGCAGCGCGTGGCGATCGCGCGGGCGATCGTCTCCGACCCGACCTTCCTGATCTGCGACGAACCCACCGGCGACCTCGACCGCCAGTCGGCCGAGGAGATCCTCGGCCTGCTGCAGCAGCTCAACCGCGAACACGGCAAGACCATCATCATGGTCACCCATGACCCGAAGGCCGCCGAGTACGCCACGCACACGGTGCACCTGGACAAGGGCGAGCTGGCCGACGCGCCGCTGGCCCACTGACGGAGGCCACGGCGATGAAATACTTCTCGTTGGTGTGGGCGCAGCTGTTCCGCAGCCGTACCCGCACGTTGCTGACCCTGCTCTCCGTGGTGGCCGCGTTCCTGCTGTTCGGCATGCTCGATTCGGTGCGCGTGGCGTTCTCGTCGGGTGGCAGCGTGGAAGGTGCCAACCGGCTGATCGTGGCCTCGCGGCTGTCGATCACCCAGTCGCTGCCGATCCGCCTGGAAACCCAGGTCCGCCAGGTGGCCGGCGTGCGCGACGTGGCCTACGGCATGTGGTTCGGCGGCATCTACCAGGACCCGAAGAACTTCTTCCCGAACTTCTCGGTGTCCCCCAACTACTTCGATGTCTACCGCGAGCTGCAGATCGACCCGGCACAGCTGGAAGACTGGAAGCAGACCCGTACCGGCGCCATCGTCGGCGAAACCCTGGCCAAGCAGTTCGGCTGGAAGATCGGCGACACCATCCCGCTGCAGGCCACGATCTTCCCGCGTGGCGGCAGCAACGACTGGCCGCTGGTGCTCAAGGGCATCTACCGTTCCAAGGACCGTGCGCTGGCCGCCAACGAAGAACGCCAGCTGATGATGAACTGGAAGTACTTCGATGAATCCAACGACTACATCAAGAACCAGGTGAGCTGGTACACGGTGACGCTGGACAACCCGGACCACTCTTCGCGGGTGGCGCAGGCGATCGACGCGATCTCGGCCAACTCCGACCACGAGACCAAGACCCAGACCGAATCGGCGTTCCAGCAGGCCTTCGTCAAGCAGTTCGCGGATATCGGCATGATCGTCACCTCGATCATGGGTGCGGTGTTCTTCACCCTGCTGCTGTTGACCGGCAACACCATGGCGCAGGCGGTGCGTGAGCGCGTGCCGGAGCTGGCCACGCTGAAGACACTCGGCTTCAAGGACGGCACCGTGCTGACCCTGGTGATGGTGGAGTCGGTGCTGCTGATCGGTCTGGGCGGCCTGATCGGCATGGGCCTGGCCGCCCTGATCCTGCCGGCGATCGGCCCGAAGAGCATGGGCATGCTGCCGCCGCACGTACCGACACCAACCTGGCTGATGGGGCTGGGCCTGATCGTGGTGATCGGCATCATCGTGGGGCTGCTGCCCGCGCTGCGTGCCAAGCGCCTGAAAATCGTCGATGCACTGGCCGGCCGCTGAGGAGGATTGCAGATGAACAAGCTCAAGAAGTGGCTGGGCAACGGCATAACCGTGCTGCTGCTTGCGATCGGCCTGGTGCTGTGGATCAGCCTGCCGTGGATCGGCGTGCTGACCGTGGCCGTGCTGGTGGCGCTGTGGCTGCTGCTGACCCGCGGCGGACGGCTGGCGTTGGCCGCCACCCGCATCGGCGTGGCCAGCCTGCCGCAACGCTGGCGCGCATCGTCGGTGATCGTGGTCGGCATTGCCGGCGTGGTCGGCGTGCTGGTGGCGATGCTGGCGATGGGCGAAGGCTTCCAGGCCACGCTCAACAACACCGGCGATGACACCACCGCCATCGTGCTGCGCGGTGGCTCGCAGGCCGAGACCAACTCGGTGATCACCCGCGAGCAGGTACCGATGCTGTCCACCCTGCCCGGCATCAGCCGCGATGCGCAGGGCCGGCCGTTGCTGTCACCGGAACTGTCGCAGGTGGTCAACCTGGTGTCCAAGTCCGATGGCACCGACGTCAACGCGCAGTTCCGCGGCGTCGGTCCGCAGGCCTGGGCCGTGCATGACAAGGTCAAGATCATCGAAGGCCGCAGGTTCGCCACCGGCCTGCGCGAGATCGTGGTCGGCCAGGGTGCCAAGGGCCAGTTCCGCGACATGGACGTGGGCAGGACGCTGACCCTGGGCAACCAGACCTGGACCGTGGTGGGTGTATTCGCCACCGGCGACGCGCACGATTCGGAGCTGTGGACCGACGCCGATACACTGGCCACCACCTACCAGCGCAGCGCCTGGCAGTCGATCAGCGTGCGTACCGAGGGCAAGGCCGGCTTCGAGCAGTTCAAGGCAGCAGTCGCCGCCGACCCACGCCTGAAGCTTGACGTGGAAACCACCCGTGTCTACTACAGCAAGCAGGGCGGCGGGCTGACCAAGCTGATCGACATCCTCGGCAAGGTGATCGGCACGATCATGGCGGTGGGTGCAGTGTTCGGCGCACTCAACACCATGTATGCGGCAGTGGCCACCCGTGCGCGCGAGATCGCCACCATGCGCGCGATCGGTTTCCGCGGCCTGCCGGTGGTGACGGCGGTGATGCTGGAAACCATGCTGCTGGCGCTGCTGGGTGGCCTGCTCGGCTGTGCGGTGGCGTGGCTGCTGTTCAACGGCTACAGCGTGTCCACCATCGGCAGCAACTTCAGCGCGGTGGTGTTCAAGTTCCATGTATCGCCGGAACTGCTGTGGACCGGACTGAAATGGGCGCTGGGCATCGGCCTGGTCGGCGGCCTGTTCCCGGCGCTGCGCGCGGCACGTTTGCCGATCACCACGGCGCTGCGCGAAACCTGAGCATCACGCAGCGGCATTTCGCGCATCCTGCAGGGACGGAGCGAAGGCTCCGTCCCTTTCAGGTTGCCGAACTCAGACATCCGCCGCCGCAGCATCAGACGGCGGGGCCGCGCGCGGCCAGATGCTGGCGAAGGACTTCCTCGGGCGGATACGCCGTGCCCAGCGCGTGCTGCTCGCCTGTGTGCCGGTCGACGAAGATCGGCCCATTGCCGGCCAATGCATCCGAGATTTCGCCGGATTGCAGGTAGCGCAGCGACTGGAAGCAGAACAGCCAGCCTTCGACCACTTCGTGCTCATGCGTGATGGCAACCGGCTCATCGTCGCTGGCAAGTGCAGCCTCCACGCGACGGCGTGCTTCTTCAAGCTGGATCATTCCTTCATCTCCTGCCTTCGATGACGAGGCGAAGAGCATTTCATGCGGGCAGATGCATCACAACGGCTGCGCGCCTGCATACAAGCGCGTACTGCGACGCGTTGTCGCAACTACTCAAGCGTGCCAGCTTCGTGCCGCTATCGATGCCTCTGCCCATCGCAAACGCAGCGCGCGTGACGCCGCGCACAGCGCATCTGTGGATTGTTGGTTGCGATTCATGTTCACGCACATTCCGCAGCATCGCGACAAACAGTTGCGAATGAAAACACTCTAGAATCCGGCCCCCCACGTTGGTTTGCAGCACCCCACGCGTCCACAGAATGGACGCTTGTTTTTTCTGAAACACGAGATTTCACGGATGTCCCTGAAGACCACCCCGCTGCGCAACGCGATCATCATCGCGCTGGCCGCCAGCTGCACTACCCCCGCCTTCGCACAGGATGCGGGCGACAACACCACCAACCTCGACCGCATCGAAATCACCGGCTCGCGCATCCGCCAGGCCAGTGTCGAAACCGCTCAGCCGGTGGTCGCGCTCAACCGCGCGGAGATCGAGAAGAAGGGCTACGTCAACGTCGCCGACATCCTGCAGGATGTGACCGCTGCCGGCTCGCCAAGCATGAGCCGCGCGTCGTCGCTGACCTCATCGCGCGATTTCGGCGGAATGTATGTCAGCCTGCGCAACCTGGGCCCCGAGCGCAGCCTGGTGCTGATCGACGGCCGCCGCATGGGCGTCAGCGCCGGCGGCTACTCCGACCTGGCCTCCATCCCCTCGGCCATCGTGGAGCGCGTTGAAGTGCTGACCGATGGCGCATCGGCGTTGTACGGCTCCGATGCCATCGCCGGTGTGGTCAACATCATCACCCGCAAGAACTTCGATGGTGGCGAAGCCAGCGTCTACGTCGGCCAGTACGGTGAAGGCGATGGGCAGAAGCGCTCCTACAGTGCCACTTTCGGCAAGACCTTCGACCGCGGTTGGTTCAGCGTTGGCGCCGAGCGCACCAAGGAAGACGAAGTGATGGGCGGCGCGCGCGAGTTCAGCCGCTACGTCAACGGTCCGCGCCATCCGAACGATGGCCTCAACGGCACCACGCCGTGGGGCAGCGTCACCGTCGGCGGCAAGCCGCTGACCGTCGGTCCGGGCGGCGACCCGACCAGCGCCAGCAACTTCCACGCGCCGAACCCGGCCGATGGTGCCAACACCAAGACCAACATGAGCCTGCTGACCGGCCTGGAGCGCACCTCGGTGTTCGCCAACGGCGGCTTCTCGATCACCGATGACCTGCGCATCGTTGCCGATGCCATGTACAGCAAGCGCGAATCGACCAAGCACCTGGCTGGCTACCCGTACTCGGTCACCGCCACGCAGGCGCGCAACGGCAGCCGCGCCGCCCTGTCCAAGGACAGCGCATTCAACCTGTGGGGCCAGGACGTGCTGTTCTCGCATCGCACCGAAGAGATGCTGCGCGGCACCGAGAACACCCTGGAAACCAAGCGCGGCAGCCTGGGCCTGGAAGGCAGCTTCGAAACCGGCTCGCGCTACTGGGACTGGAACGTCAGCTACACCTACAACCGCAATGAAGGCGAGCGCGTCGGCACCGGCAGCATGTACCAGCCGAACGTCAACCTGGCCGTCGGCCCGTCCTTCATCGAGAACGGCGTGGCCTACTGCGGTACCCGCGATGCGGTGATCGCCGGCTGCGTGCCGTGGAACCCGGCCGCGCCGATGGGCTACACCGGCCCGGGCTCGCTGAGCAACCAGGACGTGCAGGACTACCTGTTCGCCCGCTACGTGGACAAGAGCCAGACCACCACCAAGGTGGCCAGCGCCAACATCTCCGGTTCGCTGTTCTCGCTGCCGGCCGGCGACATCATGGCTGCGATGGGCTTCGAGCACCGCACCGAAGAAGCACGCTACACCCCGGACCTGATGGTGCAGAACGGCCAGATTGCCGGCACCAGCGGCAAGCCGACCCAGGGTGACTACTCGCTCAACGAGGTCTACCTGGAAATGCAGGTGCCGCTGCTGGCCGACATGGCCTTCGCCCGCGAGCTTTCGCTGGACGTTGCCGGTCGCTACTCGGACTACAACAATTTCGGTTCCACCACCAACAGCAAGTTCGGCGTGAAGTGGAAGCCGATCGACAGCCTGCTGGTGCGCGCCACCTACGGCACCGGCTTCCGTGCGCCGACCGTGGACGACCTGTACGGCGGCACTGTCAGCAGCCGTGACTCGTTCACCGACCCGTGCGATACCTCGTTCGGCACTGCCGCCACCAGCGCCGCCGTCGCCGCACGCTGCAAGGCCCTGAAGGTGCCGGCCAACTTCCGCCAGCTCAACAGCGACGGCAGCGTGGCCAGCAAGCCGGGCCAGCAGGCCACCACCGATTTCAACTCCGGTTCCAACCCGAACCTGAAGCCTGAAACCGCCAAGACCTGGACCGTGGGCCTGGTCTACAGCCCCGACTTCGTGCAGGGCCTGGACGTCAGCCTGGACTGGTGGAAGATCCGCATCGACAACGCCATCGTTGGCGAGTCGGCCACCAACATCCTGGAACAGTGCTACGTGCAGGGCTCGGACGCCGCCTGCGGCCGCTTCACCCGTGGCAGCAACGGTCAGGTCAACGCGCTGGACCGTTCGCTGGTCAACGCCGGCTACCGCGAAACCGCCGGCTATGACATCAGCGCGCGCTACCGCCTGCCGGAAACCGCGTTCGGCAAGTTCGCAGTTACCTGGAACACTACCTACACCGACTATCTGGAGCAGCGCAACGACAACGCCGCGACCACGCCGGTGGAACAGCTGACCAGCTGGGGTGGCAACTTCCGTGTGCGCTCTACCCTCAACCTGGACTGGCAGTACGGCAACCTGGGCATCGGCTGGACTGCACGCTACTACTCCAGCATGAAGGAGAAGTGCTCCTACATGGACGAGTGCAACATGCCGGGCTTCAGCTCGGCCTACACCGATGCCTCGCCGACCAACAAGGTGGGTTCGAACACCTTCCACGACCTGCAGGTGCGTTACGCCCTGCCGTGGGACGGCACCGTCTCGCTGGGCCTGAACAACGTGTTCGACCACCAGGGTCCGATCATGTACAGCCAGCCCAACAGCAGCTTCGTCTACTACGGCGGCTTCGACATCGGTCGTTTCATGTACATGAAGTACCAGCAGCGCTTCTGAGCCTGCACCCGCGTTCCCGCCACCGCCATCTCTCTCCTGGCGGTGGATGGAAGCAGGGCGGCGCCCCCCGGGGCGCCGCTCTTTTTTTCATGCGTGCCAGTCGATCCGGCCCGGTGCTACCGCTTGGCGCGCATCGTGCGGATGTTGTCGCCGACGAACAGGATCAGGCCGGCCCAGATCGCGGCAAAGCCAATCGCCTTGCCGGCGTCGAAGGCTTCGTGGAAGAAGAACACGCCCAGCAGCAGCTGCAGGCTCGGCGCGATGTACTGCAGGATGCCGACCAGTGACAACGGAATGCGCTTCACGCCGTAGGCAAAGCCAATCAACGGTACCGCCGTCACCACACCGCCGAAGATCAGCAGCAGGTCGTTGCGCCAGCCCCAGCCGTGGAAGAACGCGCCACCATGACCATTTTCGGCCCAGATCGCGAAGCCCAGCGCCGGCAGGAACAGGTACATGCTCTCCACGCCAAGGCCCGCCACCGGATCGACCGAAACCAGCTTGCGCAGCAGGCCGTACAGGCCGAACGAACAGGCCAGGCCCAGCGCGATCCATGGTGGTGTGCCGGCATCGATGGTCAGCCAGGCCACGCCCACTGCCGCCATCGCCACCGCCACCCATTGCAGGCGGCGCAGCCGCTCCTTCAGCACCAGCACGCCCAGCAGCACGTTCACCAGCGGGTTGATGAAATAGCCCAGGCTGGTCTCGATCACATGGCCGGCGTTGACCGCCCAGATGTACAGGCCCCAGTTGAAGGCGATGGTCAGGCTCGAGACCAGCAGAATCGGCAGCGCGCGCGGCTGCGCAGCGATCTTCCGCCACCAGCCCAGGCGTGCGCTGAGCAGCAGCCAGCCCAGCACCAGCACGGTGCTCCAGATGATGCGGTGGGCGATGATCTGGAACGATGGCACCTCATTGAGCAGGTGCCAGTACACCGGCACCAGACCCCAGATGACGAAGGTGGAAGCCGTGACCAGCAGGCCACGGCGCTGTTCTTTCTCGTCCATGCTCATTTCTTGCGCGTCCTTGCCATTGTCAGTACCACCACACCCAGGAGAATCACCGCCATCGCCAGCAGGTCGCGCCAGCCGAAGCGCTCACCGTTGAGCAGCGCGCCCAGCAGCACCGCAATGACCGGATTGACGTATGCATAGCTGCCAGCCAGCGCCGGGCGCACGTTCTGCAGCAGCCACACGTAGGCGGTGAACGCGACGATGGAGCCGAACACGCACAGGTAGGCCATCGCCAGCAGGCCACCGGTATCGGGCAGCGTGGTCGGGCGCTCGCCGACCGCCAGGCCGATCAGCACCAGCAGCACACCGCCACAGATCATCTGCCCGGCGGCGGTCATGAACGGGCCCGGCAGGTCCAGTCCGCGTGCCCACACCGAGCCGAATGCCCAGCCGACCGGCGCGATCAGCAGCAGCACCAGCCCGGTCGGCGAGGCGGTCAGGCTGCTGCCTGCGTTGAGCCAGACCACGCCGAGGAAGCCGATGGCGATGCCCAGCCACTCACCGCGGCTGGCGTGCTGGCCGCGCAGCGCCGAGAACAGCGCCATCCACAGCGGCACCGAGGCCACCGCAGTGGCTGCCAGTCCCGAGGACACCTCGCGCTCGGCCAGCACCACCATGCCGTTGCCCAGCACCAGCATGGTCACGCCCATGATGCCCAGGTTGCGCCACTGCCGCAGGGTCGGGTTCGGCATCTTCCAGAACAGGCGCAAGGCCAGGAACATCAGGCCACCGGCAATGATGAACCGGCTGCCGGACACCATTGTCAGCGGCAGCGCGCCGCCGTGCAGGGCCTTGGCGATGCCCAGGTAGGTCGAGCCCCAGACCACGTAGACCAGCAGCAATGCCAGCGCAACAAGGCCACCCCGGGGGGCAGCCGCAGACGAAGAGGGGGGAGCCGACATGACACACCAGGGAGCCGGGGGAAGGCGGATTCTAGGACGTTTTGAGTATGGTCCGGGACCCCATACGGTGGCACGCTGTCATCCATCCATGCACCCTGCTCTGGTCTGCTACCCCGTGTTGACGGCCCATGCAGTACCAAGAGGGCTGTCCGGCCGCGCCGCCCCAAGGCCGGGCGCCGTTTTCCCTGCGCACGGACGCGCCGCATCGAGGATTCCCACCCAGATGAGCACCACGTCCCATCCTGCCGTACCCGCGAACGACCGTGCCGCCCTGCGGCGTTCGATCTCCAACACCCTCAAAGGCTCCGCCGGCAACCTGGTGGAGTGGTACGACGTCTACGTGTACTCGGTGTTCGCCGTGTACTTCGAATCGCAGTTCTTCTCGCCGGACGACAAGAACTCCACCCTGTACGTGTGGGCGATCTTCGCCGCGACCTTCCTGATGCGCCCGATTGGTGCCTGGTTCTTCGGCCGCTTCGCCGACCGCCATGGCCGTCGCCTGGCGCTGACGGTCTCGGTCACGCTGATGGCACTGTGTTCGTTCCTCATCGCCATCACCCCCACCGCCGCCAGCATCGGCATCTGGGCCGCCGTGATCCTGCTGTTCGCGCGCCTGCTGCAGGGCTTCGCCACCGGTGGCGAGTACGGCGCCAGCGCCACCTACATGTCCGAGGCGGCCATTCCCGGCCGCCGCGGCTTCCTGTCCTCCTTCCACTACGTCACCCTGGTCGGCGGCCATGTGCTGGCCCAGCTGACCCTGCTGCTGATGCTGACCTTCTGGGGCAAGCCGGAGATCTCCGAGTGGGGCTGGCGCATCGCATTCGGCATCGGCGGCATCGCCGCGGTGGTGGTGTTCTGGCTGCGCCGTGGCATGGACGAGTCGCTGTCGGAGTCGTCCATCGAGGCCGCGCGCGAGGGCAAGGCACAGAAATCCGGTTCGATGTACGAACTGTTCGTGCACCAGTGGCGGCCGCTGCTGCTGTGCTTCCTGATCACCGCCGGTGGCACCGTGGCCTTCTACACCTACTCGGTGAACGGCCCGAAGATGATCCAGAGCGCCTTCGCCGGCAACGATCCGATGACCGGCACCCTGATCAACCTGGGCGTGCTGGCGTTCCTGATGGTGCTGCAGCCGGTCGGCGGCTGGCTGTCTGACATCATCGGCCGCAAGACCCTGCTGGTGTTCTTCGGCGCCGGCGGCGTGCTGTACAGCTGGTACCTGATCACCCAGCTGCCGCACCAGCATGACGCCACCCTGGCCTTCCTGACCCTGGCACTGGGCTTCGTCATCCTCACCGGCTACACGTCCATCAACGCGGTGGTGAAGGCCGAGCTGTTCCCCACCCACGTGCGTGCGCTGGGCGTAGGCCTGGGTTACGCGCTGGCCAACTCGCTGTTCGGCGGCACCGCCCCGCTGCTGTACCAGGGCGCGCTGAAGACCGGCCACGTCGACTGGTTCGCCCTCTACGTGACTGCCACGATCGCGGTATCGTTGGTGGTCTATGTGTTCTTCCTTACCAACAAGGGCCCGAACTGGCTCGACGGCACCCGCAAGTAAGCGCGTTGCCCTGATCGCGGCCACCGGTGCACTGCCGGTGGCCGCTGCGTCTCCCGCTCCTCCACTGATGTGGATCGCGGTGACGCTGGCCGCAGCCACGGCACTGGCCTGGCTGCTGCGCCGCCCCAGCGCACAGGCCGCATGGCCACGCATCGGTTTCGGGGTCGCCCTGCTGCTGTTCTGCGCCGCACTGGCGCTGCAGCTGGCAGTGGACCTGGGCAGCGGCCACAGCTCGCTGCAGCTGCGCCTGCATCGCGGCGTCAACGGCGGATCGCTGGTCGGCCTGCGCACGATGGTGGCGTGCTATCTGGCCGCGCTCGCGGCTGGTGGCTGGGGCGCGTGGGCGCTGTTGCGCCGGCGCAGGTAGTGCCGGCCGCTGATCGGCAATCGGCAATCGGTAGAGTCGACTGTTAGTCGACTGCTCTCTCGGTCGGCACCGAAAAACCCGCGCTGCGCGCGATAGTCGACTATCAGTCGACTCTACCCGCCGCGGAATGACATGACACCCCGCCGATTCCGATCCTCAGCGGCGGGCCGCTTCGCTCTTGTCACGCGCGCTGCGGAACTCCGATTCCTTTTCCCACGTGGGCCAGCGGCGGCTGTTGGCCAGCTCGGCGCCCAGGTCGTAGACCAGCAGCGTGTCGGCAGCGTGGCCGCTCGGGTCCCAGCTCGGCGTCCAGGCATCGCAGGCCTGGTGGTAGCAGTCGGCGAAGTACTTCTCGCGCAGCGCGCGCCCGGCTTCAACCCCACCGTCCAGCTTGTCCAGGCCCGGGCCGATGGTGATCGCTGGCACGCCCAGGCGGGCAAAGGCGAAGTGGTCGGCGCGGTAGAAGAAGCCGGCTTCCAGGTTCGGATCCGGGCTGTAGCTGCGGCCGCGGGCCTTGGCCACGCGTTCCAGGTCGCCTTCCAGCGACACCCGGCCCTTGCCCCACGAGGCGATGTCGCGGGTCGCGCCATCCGGGCTGAACATCTCGATGTTCAGCACCGCAGCGGTCTTGTCCAGCGGCGCCAGCGGATGCGCGGCGTAGTAGCTGGCGCCCAGCAGGCCCTTCTCTTCGGCGGTCAGTGCCACGAAGTACAGCGTGCGCTGCGGCTGCGGGCCAGCGGCGAACACGCGGCCCAGTTCCAGCACCGTGGCCACGCCGGTGGCATTGTCGATCGCACCACGGCGGATGCGGTCACCCTTGGCGTCGGGCTGGCCGATACCGAACGCATCCCAGTGCGCGGAGAAAATCACCGCCTCGTCGCCATGCTCGCCACCGGGCAGCTTGGCCACCACGTTGCGGGTCACCACCTGCTCGCGCTTGAGCGCGAAATCCACGCTCAGCTTGGCGTTGTCCAGCGCCACCGGGCGAAAGTCGGCACGCATCGCCTTGCGCTTCTCCGCATCGAAATCGAGGCCGGCGTCGGCGAAGATCGCCTCGGCCAGCTCGCGCTGCATCCAGCCGCGCAGCGGCGTGTGCTGCGCCATCGCCTCGGCCTGGCTGCGTTCGATGTCGAACAGCGGCGAGGTACCCGAGCTCTTCACCGTGGCCCAGCCATAGGCGGCCGGCGCGGTCTCGTGCACGATCAGCACGCCCTCGGCGCCACGGCGTGCGGCTTCCTCGAACTTGTAGGTCCAGCGGCCGTAGTAGGTCACCGCCTTGCCGTCGAACGCGCCCGGCGCATCGGCTTCGAAATCGGCGTCGTTGATCAGCACCACGGCGATCTTGCCGTGCAGGTCCACGTCCTTGTAGTCGTTCCAGTGGCGTTCCGGTGCGTCGATGCCGTAGCCGACGAACACCAACGGTGCATCCTTGATCTGCACGCGCTTGCGCGGCTGCAGGCTCTGCAGGGTCACGTCCACGCCATTGGCCAGCGCACGCTTGCCCTGCTTCAGCGACAGGCTGGCCTTGGCCTCACCCTCCAGCTGCGCGCGCACCAGCGGCACCGGCTGCACCCAGCTGCCGTCCACGCCGCCCGGCTGCAGGCCGTAGCTGCGGAACTGCTCGATCAGGTACTGCACCGTGCGCTCTTCGCCCTCGGTGGCCGGTGCGCGGCCCTCGAACTCATCCGACGCCAGCACGCGAACGTGCCGCGACAGTGCCTGCGGATCGATGCCGCCACCGGGAAGGTCATTGGCCGCATGGGCCAGGCCACCGACGAACAGGCAGGACGACAGCAGCAACACGCGCATCGGATTCACGGCAGTACCACGGCTAGCTTGGAAGTCACCAGAGTGTAACGTGGTCGTGACATCGCGGTGCAGCGTGAGCTTGCGTCATCCACGCATGGCGTGGAGCTACCGACGGATGCGATCCAGCCAGCAGGCCAAGCCCTGCGCGTTGAGTTCGATGTCCATCGCCAGCACCGCAGTCACCGCCGCATCGTCCAGCGCACAGCCATGCAGCTGTGCACGTTCCAGGTACAGTGCCTGCAGTGCAGCCAGCAGGCAGCGGTGACGGTCCGGCCGGCCATCGCACTGGCGGCCGATGGCGGCCATCGCATCGATCTGTTCGAACAGGTCGTTGGCCAGTTTCTCCACCTGTTCCACACGGCCGTAGTGGGTCAGGTACATCGCCTGCGGGCCGTAGCCCAGCATGCGCCGGATCGAGGCCTTCATCGCTTCCGGGTCGAACTGTACCGGCGACGACGTCGGGAAGATGAAGGCCCCCTGCGCGCTGTCCAGCTCGCGGTAGGAAATGCCGAAGGTATCGCCGGTGAACCAGCTGCGGCTTCGTGCATCCCATACGCAGTAGTGGTGCAGTGCGTGGCCCGGCGTGTGCAGCAATACCAGCTCGCGGCCGGCCAGGTCGATACGGTGGCCGTCCTCGGCCACCACCACACGATGTTCGGGAATGGCCTCGATACGACCATAGCTGCGAGCGATTTCCTCGGCGCCATACACCGCCGTAGCACCGGCGATCAGCCGGGTCGGGTCGATCATGTGCGGCGCACCGCGCGGGTGCAGCACCGCTTTCGCGTTCGGCAGCTGCTGCATCAGCAGGCCGGCGCCGCCGGCGTGGTCCAGATGCACGTGCGTGAGCAGCAACCAGTCCACCGCGTCCACGCCCAGGCCGGCATCCGCCAGCGCCTGCAGCATCGCCGGCACCGACAGGCCGGTACCGCAATCGACAAAGGCCGCGCGGCCGCTTTCAACGATCAGGTAAGCCGCGTCAAAGTCCGGGCGCTGGAAACCGGTATCGATGGTATGGATGCTGGGGTCGGCGGTCATCGGCACGCACCTGGCAGTCTCGGAAACAGAAGCCCATGGTAGGCGCGCAGGCAACCCGGGTTCGATGCGGCTTTGGTCGGAGGGGCGCTTCTGTAGAGCCGAGCCCACGCTCGGCTGCCATTCTGTCAGGCATCAGCCGAGCATAGGCTCGGCTCTACAGCGGCACGCGAAGTCGAGCATGGCTCGACTCTACAAAGGCGGGACTACCGGTCCAACCAGCGCGGCCGCACCAGCAGCGCCAGCACCAGCACCGCCAGGAACGCGCCGTAGGCGTAAAGCACCGCCAGTACCTGCGGCCAGATGGGGCCGGCACCAAGCTGTGCCATGCCGATGCGATACCCCCACAGCATCGACGCGATGCTCAGCGCGAAGGCCAGCAACAGGGTGGTGCCATCGAACAGGCGCCGCCGCGCGGTGCGCGGCTGGCGCGGGAACAGCCAGTACAGGCTGCCCAGCAGCAGGAACCAGGGCAGGAACAGCAGCAGCGACAACCAGGCCATTGCAGACTCCATGTCATCGCGCCGGAGGCGCGCGGACATCATGCCACGGGCGCTGTGCCACGGTCGTGCCGGCGGAGTGCTTCCCTGTAGAGCCGAGCCCATGCTCGGCTGCTTTGCAGCCCAGCCGAGCATGGGCTCGGCTCTACAGAGGGCAGGCAGGCCCGGCGATCAGGTCCCTTCGCGCAGCACGGCCAGGGCGGCCAGCACGGCGTCCACCTCGGCTTCCAGCTTGAACAGCTCGCTCTGCAGCTGGTCGCCCTGCTCGGCCTGCTTGATCACGGCAATCAACTGCCCGGCATCACGCGGCGAATCGAAGCCTTCGCTCTGGATCAGCAGCGTGCCGTCACCGGCGGTCAGCTTGAAGTAGAACCGGCCGTCCTTCTCACGGTACTGCTTGAACTGCGGCGGCGCCACGCGGGCCACGCCGGCATCTTCGCTGGCGATGTCGCCCGCCGTGGACAGGTCGCGCAGGCCCACGGCGTGGCGCAGTTCTTCCAGCAGCGGTGCGGCCAACTGCTCGCGCAGCTGCTGGCCACGGCGCTTGAGCAGCGCTTCGATTTTCTCCGGCTCGGCCATCAGCGCGTTGTAGCGCTCGCGCAGCGGCGACAGTTCGCTGTCGATGCGCTCGAACAGCTGCTGCTTGGCATCGCCCCAGCTGATGCCCGCAGCGAACGCCTTGGCGAATTCCGCGGTCTGTTCCGGGGTGGCGAACGCCTGGTACATCTGGAACAGTGCCGAGCCCTCGGTGTCCTTCGGCTCGCCCGGTGCGCGCGAATCGGTCAGGATCGAGAGCACCAGCTTCTTCAGCTCCTCGCGCGGCACGAACAGCGGAATGGTGTTGTGGTAGCTCTTGCTCATCTTGCGGCCATCCAGGCCCGCCAGCGTCGCCACCTGTTCGTCGATTACCACCTCCGGCAGCGGGAAGTACTCCTTGCCGTACACGTGGTTGAAGCGCTGGGCGAAGTCGCGCGCCATCTCGATGTGCTGGATCTGGTCGCGGCCCACCGGCACCTGGTTGGCCTTGAAGATCAGGATGTCGGCGGCCATCAGCACCGGATACATGAACAGGCCGGCGCTGACGCCTGCGTCCTCGTCCACGCCTTCCTCGCGGTTCTTGTCCACCGCCGCCTTGTAGGCGTGCGCGCGATTGAGGATGCCCTTGCTGGCGATGGCGGTGAGGAACCACATCAGCTCGGTGGTCTCGCGGATGTCGCTCTGCCGGTAGAACCACACGTGTTCCGGGTCCAGGCCGCAGGCCAGCCAGCTGGCCGCGATCTCCAGGGTCGCGCGCTGGGTGCGCTGCGGGTCCTGTGACTTGATCAGGCTGTGCAGGTCGGCCAGGAAGAAGAAGCTCTCGATCCCCGGCGCGCGGCTGGCCGCGATGGCCGGGCGGATGGCGCCAACGTAGTTGCCCAGGTGGGGCGTGCCGGAGGGAGTGATGCCGGTAAGGACTCGGGTGGTCATGACTGCGTGGGGTAACCTTCGATGAACGGGGCCAGTTTACCTTGCACGCCACCAACCCCGTCAGGGCCCGCGGCGCGTTCATTCACGCAACCCCGCTGGAGACGCCCGATGAAACGCCTGCTGCCCCTGCTGCTTATCCTGCCTCTGGCCGGCTTCCGCCCGGCCCCGATGCCGCCGCCGGTCTACGAGGGCGGCCCCGTGCGCATGGCCCTGGTCGACCGCGACCGCGGCACCGAACTGCGCAGCTACCCCGCCGAGGGCCAGCGCTGGGTGGCCGGTGAGCGCGGTCACCGCTACGCCGTGCGCCTGTACAACGACAGCCCCCGCCGGGTGCTGGTGGTGCTGTCGGTGGACGGCGTCAACGCCATCTCCGGCGAAGATGCCGATCCCTCGCAGACCGGTTACGTGCTCAACCCCGGACAGCGCGCCGACATCACCGGCTGGCGCAAGAGCCAGGACGAAGTGGCGCAGTTCGTCTTCAGCAGCCCCAGCGGCAGCTATGCCAGCCGCACCGGCCGCCCCGACAACATCGGCGTGGTGGGCGTGGCCGTGTTCGAGGAAGCGCGCCGCTGGCGCCCTGAGCCGATCCTGCGCCGGGGCCTGCCACCGCCGGCCCCGGCTGCACAGGCCGAAGCGGCCGCCGATGCCAGCGCCAGCCGCATCGAGGGCTACGCCAGCAAGCCGCAGGCGCCGGCGCTGGGCACCGGCCACGGCGCGCGCGAGCAGTCCTCGGTGCGCGATACCGAGTTCGAGCGCGCCAGCCGCAGCCCGGCGCAGGTGTTGCAGCTGCGCTACGACAGCGCCCGCAACCTGCGCGCGCGCGGCATCCTGGTCGATTCGCCGTCACGCCTGCCGCGCGAACCGCAGGCGTTCCCCAACCGCTACGTGCCGGACCCGCCGGCACGCTGATCCTCCGCAGACAACACAACGCCCGCAACCTTTCGGCGCGGGCGTTGTGTCGTGGGGGAAACCCGGGGGCTTACTTGTAATCCGGGTAATCCTTGCGCACGCTGTCTTCGAAATCCCGGACTTCCTTCTCGGCGCGGTCCTTGGCCCAGCCATAACGCTCCTGCAGGCGACCGGCCAGGTATTCGGCATTGCCTTCGGCCACATCGAAATCGTCGTTGGTCAGATCGCCCCACTTGGCCTGGGCCTTGCCCTTCAGCTGCGACCACTTGCCGGAAATGATGTCTTTGTTCATTGCTGGGAGTCCTTGGTTGCAACGGCGTTCTTACCGTGGTTCCAGCTTCGCGCAGTCGCTGTTGAGTACCGGTCAACCAGCAATGAAATGCGTGCTCACCTGCTTGAATGGTTCACTCCGCTTGCACAGCCGTGTGTGGCAGCGTGCAAGAAAAAGGCCGGGGATGATCCCCGGCCTTCTTCCTTCCGTTCCGCGCCGGGCTCAGTTGCCCTTGGCGGCATCCTCAACCTTCTCACCGGCCTTCTGCACGTCCTTGCCGGCACCGGCAACGGTATTGCAACCGGCCAGCAGGGCCACCGAGAACATCGACAACAGCATCAGGGCAACTACGCGCTTCATGGGCTTCTCCTTGGGTTTGCCGCTACACCGCTTCATTCGCGGATGGGATTCTTTCGCTCAGCGGGAGAAGGCCAATGCCCGCCGCCGCCGCGTGAAGTGCAATCTGGCGGCAGGGGCGTGGAGCGGGTGTGAACGGATCGGCGATCCGTTCAGGCGGTTGCCTTAGTCGCGCATCAGGGTGGACTTGCCGAACAGGCTCTCGACCAGGTCCACGGCCAGTTCGGCGGTGGCATTCTGCTTGTCCAGCAAGGGGTTGAGCTCGACGATGTCCAGCGACCCCATGCACCCGGTGTCAGCGATCATCTCCATCACCAGCTGCGCCTCGCGGTAGTTCACCCCACCCGGCACGGTGGTGCCCACGCCCGGCGCGATGCTCGGGTCGAGGAAATCCACATCGAAGCTGACATGCAGGTGGGTGTTCTCGTCGATGCCCGCCAGCGCCGCTTCCACCGCGCGCTTCATGCCGTTCTCATCGATGTAGCGCATGTCATAGACATCCACGTTGTGGGTCTTGATCAGGCGCTTCTCTTCCGGGTCCACCGAACGGATGCCAATCTGGTGCACCTGGGTGGGAGTGATCGCCGGTGCGCTGCCGCCGAGGTGGGTCAGCGCCTCCGGGCCGAGGCCGCACAGGCAGGCCACCGGCATGCCGTGGATGTTGCCCGAGGGGGTGACATCGCTGGTATTGAAATCGGAATGTGCATCCAGCCACAGCACGCGCAGGGTCTTGCCCTGCTCGCGGCACCAGCGTGCCACGGCAGTGATCGAACCGATTCCCAGGCAGTGGTCGCCGCCGAGCATGATCGGCATTCGGCCGGCCTGCAGTTCGGCATAGCTGGCTTCCATCAGTGCATGGTTCCACGCCACCACTTCCTCCAGATGGCGGTAGCCCTGCACCGGCGCGGTCCACGGGTTGCGCGGGCCATCCAGGTTGCCCAGGTCGCGCACGTCCACGCCGCGCGCTTCCAGCGCCTCCGGCAGGCCCGCCACGCGCAGCGCTTCCGGCCCCAGCCGTGCACCGCGATGGCCCGCACCGACATCGGTGGGAACGCCGATCAGGGATACGGAAATGGGATGGGCCATGGGTGCCTCCTTGCGGGGGAAAAAGAAGCACAGTCTAGCCAGAGCTGTGTGACACCACTCGCGGCGGTGCAGCAGGGCATTGGCATGGCATGATGCCGCGCGGACCCGACCGTCCTTCATGGAAGATTGCGATGTCGCCCTTCATCAATACCGCGTGGCCACGCTTTTTCACCGTGGCGCTGCCGGTCGCCGTTTTTGCGGTTTTTTTGAGCAACTCGATCGATGCGTCGCCGAATGGCTGGCTGATGCAGGCGACACTGCTGCTGGTGCCGTTCTCGACCCTGGTATTCCTCGGGGTGGGCTGGCAGCGTCTGCGCAAGGCACACGCTGAATACCCGATTCTGAAAAGCGAACTGCACCGTATGCTGGCGGCGTTGATCGGCAACGTGAAGGTGGCCGCGCTGTGGTTCGGCCTGACCTTCGTTGGTATGTTCACCCTGATGCTGGCGTGGGTGTTGCTGTATAGGTCCTGCGGCTGAAGCCTGTCCCAACCCGCTGCGCGCTCAGCGTCCGCCGCGGCGCACCGGCGTCACGCTCTGCACCTGGCCGTTGTTGCGCATCATGCACAGGAAGCGGCCATCGGGGTAATCGATGATCAGTTCCTGGTAATCGCTGCCCACAGGCATCTGGGTGACCAGGGCGCCCTGCGCGCCCTTGCGCATGTTGCAGGCGCCCAACGCGGTATCGCCTGTCGGCGCGGGGGTAGTCACCGAGGACACATTGCGGAACACCGCGCGGCAGCCGCCATTGACCCACACCGAGTGCCGCGACAGGCCCCAGTTCTTGCCTTCCTCGCAGCGTGTGCGGCTGAGCTGGCGCACGATTTCCACATTGCCGCGGGTATTCAGATCGCACGACACCTGCTGCTCGCCGGTGGACTCGCAGGTGACTTCGCGCGGCAGCGCGGCATCGCCGGCGGCAGCGTCGCGAGGGCGGGCGCTGCTTTCAGCGGGCGCGGGCGTGCCGCTGGTACTGACCTGACAGATGCCATTGGTGCCGCCTCGGCCGGTGTAGCTGATCTGCGGCGTACCGTCATCGCTGCGGCTGATCGACAGGGTGATGCCGCTGTTGGCGTCGCGGGCTTCGAAATAGCGGTCGTTGAAATGTTTCAGCGTGGCCTCGCGGCCCTGCACATAGACCGGCCCGCCCTCGTCTGCGTGAACATCGATGCCGCCCGGGCAGCTGGCGTTGAAGAACGGCACAGCGGCCATGGCCGGGGCTGCGAACGCGGCGGACAACAGTGCGACGGTGAGCGGCAGGGCGTGGCGACGCATGGGGAGGTCCCGAATGGTATGTGCCCGAAGTATGCGGTGGGGAGCCGGGAGCGGTGTGAGGAGAATCAGTATCCGGGTGCGCGTTTTGGGGGGTGTGTTTGCTATGGTGGCCGTGACGCTCTGTCCGGGCTGTTAAGCCAGCTTTACTTGGTAGTCGGTTCCACGCCTTGCAACAGCGCCGACGCCCGAGATTTCCAGCGGATGATCGCACTGCGCGATATGTCGCTTTCTGCATCACAGCGGCGCGAACAGGCCAATCGCGATAATTCATTTTTCCTTTCAGATCACCCGATGCCATCGAAACAATCGACTGGCAGGCGGGGGTTTGGCGTGCGCATGATGAATCGCCACCTGCAGAGGTGGCCGGGTCTTCCAAGCCCGATTGATTGAAGCTGTATACGCTTGCCAGCCGGCGTCGTCCTCCCAAGAGCGGCGCCGGCTGGCAATCCGTTCGCCGATCGACGGCGGGCGGTGCGTGGGGGCCCTGTGCCCGCCGGCTCATCGATCTCCGGTCTTGGAAGCCACGCATCGCCCGCCACCCTATCGTGGCGGCGCCTCTGTGCCTGACGAGGATGCCCGTATGTCTAAGACGCTCTACCCGTATCTGACCGCCACGTTGGGCGACGCCGCCCTGCATCTGCCGCTGGAACTGGCGCAGCCGCTGGAAGCCGCCTTTGCCGCCGCCAACGATGCACCCGCGCCCATCAACCTGCCCGTCTGCCTGCGCCGCATCCAGGCCGGAGATGCCGCCGACGGGCAGCCGTGGCAGGGGCCGGCAAGCACAGCCGGCGACGCCGTGGCTGCCGCACGCAGGGATCGCGCCGCCGTGGGCCTGGTGTCACTGCTGGAGCTGTACCACGCCAACGAGCGCGTGCGCGTGGATGGGGATGAGAAAGATGATATCGGCGACGGCGTGCGCGAAGGGCTGATGCTGGCCTGCCGGGGGCTGGCCGAGTATGTGGCGTTGCAGGTACGCAACTGAGGCTGCGTTGGCAGTGTCAGCGGCGTTGATCGAAGAATCTGCCCACGTCATGCATTGAGCTGACTCACCGGTTTGGGACGAAGAAACCGCCGAGAGGCGATTTTTTCATGTTCTTCCCTTGCGCTTACCTCCAGCGACGTGCCGACGCGTCAACGTCGGCACATGTTCTTATGCTGCACTGGCATGCAAGCGCACACCCAGCGCGCGTGTCACCTTCAGGATGGTCGCGAAATCGGGACTTCGCTCACCCGACAGGGCGCGATACAGACTCTCCCTAGACAGGCCCGCCGCACGCGCAACCTTGCTCATGCCCTGAGCGCGAGCGATGTCGCCCAGCGCCTTGGCGATGAAGGCAGAATCGCCATCGCTTTCCTCGATGCAGGCATCGAGATAGGCGGCCATTTCTTCGGGTGTCCGAAGATGTTCGGCCACATCAAATGCTTTGAGTTCGACTTTTTTCTTGGTAGCCATGGTGGGACAGCTCCAGTGCTTCGGTATTGAGTCGTTTCGACTACAGCCGGTTCGATGCTTACAGGGCACGCGCAATCTCCCTGGCCTTCTCGATATCGCGCTGCTGCGAACCTTTGTCGCCGCCGACCAGGAGAATCACCAGCTGCCTGCCGCGCTGGGTGTAGTACACGCGGTAGCCCGGCCCTGCATCGATACGCAGTTCGGAAACACCGTCCGCCAGATAGCGGTGGTCACCCGGATGGCCTTCGGCGAGCCGACCGATGCGGGCCAGGATGCGAGCGCGTGCAGTTACGTCCTTCAGAGCGTCAATCCATGTCGCGAACTGACGGGTACGCTGGATCTTCATGGAAAAATGTAGCCTACTGGCTACACATTTTCAACTACGAGAAACGCGCATCGACCACGAAGCACGCGCACAGGCAGGTGGGACGCACCTCGTCAGGTGCAAGATGAGATAACAGCAAGGAAGGAAAAGAAGGGGAGAGACGCAGCAGAGAGCAGTGCTCGACCGATTACTGCGCCGCCCGTGTCGAGCTGCACAACTGGAGTTTGGTGGTGCCGCTTATCCGAATCGAACGGATGACCTACTGTTTACAAGACAGTTGCTCTACCAACTGAGCTAAAGCGGCGTGGTGGCGCACCGGCGGCAGCGCCGCGGTCCGGGGATTCTAGCGCAACCGCGTGCAATCCAGCGACCGGCTCTGTGCCGCCCCGCTGCGCTGCTGGGCCTGGGCCGGCTGCGTGCCCGCCGCCAGTTGCCCTTCCAGCCACCACTGGCCGGCGTCGCCGCTGGCCACCAGGCGCGGCTGGAAGCCGGCGGCCTGCACCGCCGCCATGCGCCGCTCGGCGCCCTCGCGGTTGCGGTACTGGCCCAGCGCCACGGCGTTGGCCTCCTCGCCCTGGCTGATGATGTAGTAGTCGCTCAGGCCGGCGGCGACGATGCGCTTCACGGTGGCCTGCGCTTCTTCGCGGTTGGCGGCGGCCGGCAGCAGCACCCGGTAACGGGCACTGCCGCTGGCAGCGGGCTGTTCGCGCAGGCGCGTCTGGCTGAGCAGCGTGCTGGCCTTGCCCTGCGCGCTGCTCGCGGCGGCGCGGTCGGCGAACGGGCCCAGCGCGACGCAGCGCGGCGGCTCAGCGGCCGCGGGCGGGGTTACGGGCTTTTCCGGTGCCGGAACGGGTGCAGGCGGTGTTCCCGGCTTGGCAGCGTCAGCAACCGGCGTAGCCTCAGCCACCTGCGGCTTGGCGACCTCGGTCCTGGGCGGGGCTGCCGGCGCAGGCGTCGCCGCCACAGCGGTCTTCTCCGCCGGTTCGCGCTCCATCAGCGGCGCGGTCGGGGCGGCAGCAGTGGCCTCGGCGGTCGCGTCCGCGTCCACGCCACCAGGCACCCAACGCAGCTCGGCCACGCCAGTGGGTTGAGGTGGCGGCGCTGGCTTCTGCGGCTCGTCGCGCAGCAGCCACCAGCAGGCAACGCCAAGATTGAGGATGGCCAGTACGACGATCAGGGCACGGGTCAGCATGCGCGGATACTAGCCTGCGGGCTGGTGCACCGCCCAGCGGGCGAGGCCATCCAGCACCAGCGAGGGGTGGTAGTCGGCGCCGGGCAGCAACGGCATCAGCGCCGGTGCGCCGCCCCCGTGCACCAGCAGCGACGGCGCCACGCCCAGCAGCGCGTGCCCCTGCTGCGCGCTGCGTTCGATCAGCGCCACGGCCGCACCATCGCAGCCGGAGGCGAGCGCGTCGGCGGTGTCGTTGGCGAATTCGCTGTAGTCACCGCCGGTAGCCGGCAGCTGCACCGCACGGGCATGCAGTGCTTCGCGCATGGTGGTGGGCGATGCGGAAATGCGGCCACCGTGGTGCTGGCCGTCCGCGTCGAGCAGATCAATCGTCAGTGCGGTGCCCACCCCGACCACCAGCACCGGGCGCTGCGCCTTGGCCGCGGCCAGCAGGGCCAGAAAGCGGTCCACACCGAATTTTTCGGGCTTGGCATAGGCAATACGCACGCCGGCGCATTCGGCGCTGGTACGCACCACGTGCACGTGTTCGAAGCGACGCTGCAGCTGGTCCAGCATCGCGCTGGTCAGCGACGGTGCGGCCACGCTGGCCACGAACGCGGTGGTGCCGCTGGGCAGGCTGTGCGGCGGCTGTCCGGCCATGCCTTCGGCGCCATGCGCCCAGGCCTGCACGTCACCGGCACGGTCGCCCTGCAACGGCGCGAACTTGAAGCGCGAGTTGCCGAGGTCGAACAACCAATCGCTCATGCCGCCCTCACGCTGACTTCGCCGGCGTGCAGCAGGCGCTCACGGCCATCGATGCGCACGCGCAAGGCGCCGTCATCGGCCAGGCCGAGCGCGGTGCCATGCTGCCACTGCCCTTCCAGTTCCACCCGTACTTCGCGACCGGCCAGCATGTCGAAAGCGGCGTAGCGCGGCAGAAAGGGAGCGAGGCCTTCGCGATCGAATTCTTCCAGTGCCGGCAGCAGGCGCGCCAGCACGGCAGCAACCACCACGTTGCGGTCCACCGGCTTGCCGGCCAGCGTGTCCAGGTCCACCCACGGCTGGGTGATCTGCTCGGCGAAGGATGGCGGCATGTGCGTGTTGATGCCGATGCCGATCACCGCGCGCGCCGGGCCGGCATATTCGCCACCGCCCTCGGCCAGCAGGCCGACCAGCTTGCGCTTGCCATCGACGATCAGGTCATTCGGCCACTTCAGCTGCGCCTGGGTATAGCCCAGGTCGTGCAGCGCTTCGGCCACGGCGATGCCAGCCACCAGGCTCAGCCCGGCCAGGCGGCCGAGGCCACCGGAGAACAGCCGCAGCACCGACAGGTACACATGCGCGGCCAGCGGCGACGCCCACGTACGGCCGCGACGGCCGCGGCCGCCGGTCTGGCGTTCGGCCAGCAGGACGCTCACCCCGCGCTGGGGCGCGCTGCAACGCAGCAATTCGGCATTGGTCGAGTCCACCGTCCAGGCCACCTGCAGGTCGTGCAGCAGCGGCAGCACCTCGGCGGGCAGGCCGGCACGGATCGCATCCGGGTCCAGCAGGTCGACCGGGCGGGTCAGGCCATAGCCCTCACCTGCACGGCCTTCGATGTCCACACCGGCGGCTCTAAGTCCTTGAATACGCTTCCAAATGGCCGCCCGGGTCTGGCCCAGCTCACGGGCCAGGGCGTCGCCGGAGAGGCGACCGGCAGCGAGTTTGGCCAGCAATTGGCGGTCGTCCACGGCAGCTTCCACGAAGTCAGGAAGGAATTATGCGGGAAAGCCGCCAGCGGCGCCCGCCACGCTGGGTTCTGCGGGGGCTTCCAACGGGGCGCCGGGTTCGGGCTAGAATCGGGAACTCACCTTCCCTTAACGTGGATGTCGTCAATGCGCCGCTATGCCCATTGCCTGATCCTGCTGACGATGCCCTTCGCGGCGTCTGCGACGGCAGCGCTGGACGACAGCCGCGGCGCCTGCGTGTCCTCCAACGGCGATGCCGCCTCGCAGCGTGCACCGACCGCGACCGCTTCGGCCGCCACCACCAAGCCGGCACCGGTCCGCCCGGCAGCCAACACAAGCACGGGCGGCGGTGGCAGCGACGACGACGTGCTGCAGCGCATCCGCGCACCGAAGTGGCACAGCTACCTGCCGGGAATGTTCCGCTGATCAAGTCGTTGCTGCAGTGGCTGCGACCTGCGCCGCGGCCTATCGACGATGTACTGTGGAATGAGGCCTGCCGCCGTGCGGCCTGGCTGCGCGGTCTGGACGACGAACGCCGCGCACGCCTGCGCGTGCTGGCCACGCGCTTCCTGCACGAGAAGACCATCACGCCGATCGGCGAGCTGCAGCTGGAGGCCGGCGATGGCGTGCTGCTGGCGGCGCTGTGCTGCCTGCCGCTGCTGGAGTTCGGCGAGGTGGGTCTGGAAGGCTGGTCGCAGCTGATCGTCTACCCCGATGCATTCCGCGTACATCGCAGCCACATGGATGCGGCCGGCGTACTGCATGAGTGGGATGACGAACTGATTGGCGAATCGTGGGACAGCGGTCCGCTGATCCTGTCGTGGGCCGATGTGCAGGCCGACCTGGCGACGCCGCACGAGGGCTACTGCGTGGCGGTGCACGAGATGGTGCACAAGCTGGATGCACTGGATGGCGCGATGGACGGCACGCCGCCGCTGCCGCGCGAATGGCAGCGTGAGTGGGCGGCCATCTTCCAGCGCGCCTACGATGCGTTCTGCGCGCAGGTGGATGCGGGCGAAGAAACGCTGATCGATCCGTATGCGGCCGAAGCGCCGGAAGAATTCTTCGCGGTGACCAGCGAGTATCACTTCTCGGCACCGGATCTGCTGCAGCAGGCGTTGCCGGAGGTGGCCGCGCAGCTGCGGCGGTTCTATGGCGAGCCGCCGACGATCGAAACACGGTAGTGCCGGCCGCTGGCCGGCACCTTGGCAATGCCACCGGAGATCATGAGGGTGCCGCCAGCGGCCGGCACTACCGTTTGCGGGGCTTACGGCCCCGGCGGCAAGCGCACTTCGAAACGGGCGCCGCCCAGTTCGCTGGAACGGCCGACGGCCAGTTCGCCGCGGTAATCCTTGATCAGGTCCTGCACGATCGACAGGCCGATGCCGTGGCCCTGCACGCGCTCGTCGCCACGCACGCCACGCTGCAGCACCTTGCCGATGTCGTCCGGGGCAATGCCCGGGCCATCGTCGTCCACCGCCAGCAGCAGGCCAGCGCGGCGCGCGTTCGGTGCCGGCAGCGGCTGCGCGGTCAGCAGCACGCGGCGGTTGGCCCACTTGAAGGCGTTTTCCAGCAGGTTGCCGAGCAGTTCCTGCAGGTCGCCCGGTTCGCCGTGGAAGCGCGCGGCCGGGTCGATGTCGAATTCGCACAGCACGCCCTTGGAGGCATAGACCTTTTCCAGGCCGCGCACGATCTCCTCGGCGTTGGATTCGATCGGCAGCGGCGCGGAGAACAGCTTGTGGCCCGACGATGCAGCACGTGCCAGCTGGTAGGAGACCAGGTTGTTCATGCGCTGCAGCTGCACGTCCAGCTCCTCGCGCAGGGCGCCATCGCCGGCACCGCTGTCCATCTGCGTGCGCAGCACGGCGATGGGCGTCTTCAGGCTGTGCGCCAGGTCGGCCAGGGTATTGCGCTGGCGCTCGAGGTTCTCGCGCTCGCTTTCAATGAAGGCGTTGATGCTGTCGGTCAGCGGCTCCAGCTCGCGCGGGTGGCGCTCGCTCATGCGCTCGGTTTCGCCGCGCTGCACCTTGGTCAGCTCGGTGATCACGCGACGCAGCGGCCGCAGGCTCCACTGCAGGATGACGGTCTGCAGCAGCAGCAGGATCAGGCCGATGCCACCCAGGTAGAACCAGACCCGGCCACGGAACACGCGCAGCTGCGCGCCCAGCGCGCGCGAGTCTTCCATCACGTAGATGGTGTAGGGGAATTCGGTGGCCGGGTCGGCGTCGGCGTCCCACACCAGGCCCAGGCCATAGCGGTACACCGAGCCCTGGCTGCCGTCGATCTGGATCATCGGCAGCGGGCCTTCGAACACTTCCTGGCGCGGTGCCAGCAGGCCGCCGCCGACGGTGGGCAGCATCGGGCCTTCGGCGGACATCGAATTGCCCTTGCCGTGCGGCATCACCACCTGCAGGTACAGGCCACTGCCCGGCACGTCGAAGCGCGAATCCGGCGGCTGCTCGCGGATGTACAGCGAGCGGTCGCGGGTGAAGTCGATGCCGGCCGCGTAGGCGGTGGCGTAGTTCTTCAGGCGCTCACGCAGGTTCGCCTTCGCCGTATCGGCGAAGGCGGCGTCGAGTGCGTAACCGGCCAGGGCCAGAAACGCGACCAGGCCCACGGACGCGGCAAGCATCTGGCGCGCCTGCAGCGAGCGCGGCCGCCAGCGTCGGAAGAACCACAGACGGCCGGACATCATGGTTTCGCCAGGCTGAGCCGGCTCAGCCCTCGTTGCGCGGAATCGCGAAACGGTAGCCGCGGCCGCGCACGGTCTCGATCGGCTTCAGTTCGCCATCCGGGTCCAGCTTCTTGCGCAGGCGGCCGATGAACACTTCCAGCACGTTCGAATCGCGGTCGAAATCCTGCTGGTAGATGTGCTCGGTGAGGTCGGCCTTGGAGACCAGTTCACCGGCGTGCATCATCAGGTACTCCAGCACCTTGTACTCGTAGCTGGTCAGGTCCACATTGCTGCCAGAGACGCTGACGGTCTGGGCGGCGAGATCCAGTGCAACGGGACCGCATTCCAGCGTCGGCTTGCTCCAGCCGGCGGCGCGGCGCAGCAACGCGTTGACGCGGGCAAGCAGCTCTTCGACGTGGAATGGCTTGACCAGGTAATCGTCGGCACCCTGCTTCAGGCCCTCGACCTTGTCCTGCCAGCTCGAACGCGCGGTCAGGATCAGCACCGGGAACTTCTTGCCTTCGTCGCGCAGGGCCTTGATCAGCTCCATGCCCGACATCTTGGGCAGGCCGAGGTCGATGATGCCGACATCGAACGGAACTTCACGCCCCATGTAGAGGCCTTCCTCGCCGTCCTGCGCAGCATCGACGGCAAAGCCTTCGCGCTTGAGCCGGGCTGCCAGGGTCTCACGCAGCGGGGCTTCGTCTTCGACCAGAAGGATACGCATGAACTCTCCCTAGTGTCCTGGGTGTGGCCCGGAGGCCTGTGGGGTACGGGTTGATAGCGACAACTATCCCTGTTCAGGGGTTATCGCCGCGTAGTGATGACATATCCGACCGCGGCGTGCGCGGCTGTGAACGCGACGGGGCGGGGTCGTCCATGTAGCGGACACGGCCCCGGTCGTCCATGTACTTCACCCGGTTGATGTCACGCCCATCGAACGGCACACGCTCGGCGCCGAGGATGTGGCCGCCGGTGGTGCGCTGCACGCGGCGCACGGCATCGGACAGCGAGCGCTCGTCGCCACGGCCACCGCGCTCGCCCCGCTCCATCATCTCCGCCCGCCCCTGGTCGCCGCGCGGCGGCTGCTGCGCAAGCGCCGACGACAGCGGCACAGCCGACAGCGCCACGCAGGTGGCCAGGGCAATGCGGCGATGGAAGGGAGCGGAAGACATCGATGCGATCCTAGCCGAGCACGGCGATTCGTTCAAAAGTCGTAAATCCGGAAGCCGGGTGCGGGACCCGGCCTTTACAATTCCTTTGCAAATTCTTGGTTTGAGGCAGTGAATCCGGTCTGAACTTTTCCGGTTGCTGCGCAGTATTGTTCATCTAAGTGAACATTCGGAACCAACCGGCCCTGCCTTGTCAAGTCAGGAATGTGACGAGAATCACACAACGACGCGATCGGCGTCGCGCTCGGTTGTGGCCAGCGCCTGCTCGACCAAGCGCCAATCCGCGCCCGGGCGGTGTGCGCCTTCGCTCAACACCTGACGGAATGCGCGGCCGCCGGGCTGGCCGTGGAACAGGCCGAGCAGGTGGCGGGTGATGTGCTTCAGTGCCAGGCCTTCGCCCAGACGCGTCTCGATGTAGGGGCGCAGCGCACGCAACAGGTCACCACGGGCCTGCAGCGGGGCGCCGGTGTGCAGCGCCTCCAGCTGATGCAGCAGGTAGGGGTCGTGGTAGGCCGCGCGGCCCAGCATCACGCCATCGACGTGCGCGGCCTGCGCCTGCACCGCCTCGATGCTGGCCAGGCCGCCGTTGATCACCACCGGCAGTGCCGGGCGCTCCTGCTTGAGGCGGTAGGCCCAGTCGTACTTCAGCGGCGGAACCTCGCGGTTCTCCTTCGGCGACAGGCCCTTCAGCCACGCGTTGCGCGCATGCACCACCACCATTGCGGCACCGGCGGCGACCTGGCGGTCGACGAAGGCGGCGAACACGTCGTAATCGTTGTCTTCGTCCACGCCCAGGCGGCATTTCACCGTCACCGGGATGTCGACCGCATCGACCATCGCCGCCACGCACTCGGCCACCAGCACCGGCTCGCGCATCAGGCAAGCGCCGAAACGCCCGGCCTGCACGCGGTCGGACGGGCAGCCGCAGTTGAGGTTGACCTCGTCGTATCCCCACTCGGCGGCAATGCGCGCAGCCTGCCCCAGCAGGGCCGGATCGCTGCCGCCCAGCTGCAACGCCAGCGGCTGTTCGCTGCGGTCGAAGCCGAGCAGGCGCTCGCGGTCGCCGTGGATGACCGCGTTGGCGTGCACCATTTCGGTGTATAGCCGCGCACCTGGGGCGAGCACGCGATGGAAGACCCGGCAATGGCGATCGGTCCAATCCATCATGGGGGCGACGGAAAGCCACAGGGAAGCCTCATAGCGCGATTTTTCTGGCAAATCCAATGAGTTACCCTGTTTTTCCTGTTGCTCAGTTGCGCTCATGATCGGTCAATTTCGGCAGTTTTCGGGCTCATATTGCTACGCTGGTTGCTACGCCGATGCTCATGTAGCATCGCCCGCATGGGTACCATTGTCAGCCGCCGTCGCAAAGACGGATCATTAGGTTACACCGCCCAAATCCGCATCCACCGGCAGGGCAAGTGCATCCACTCCGAGTCGGAGACATTCGATCGTCGCCAACTGGCCACCGAATGGATGCGACGCCGGGAAGCCGAGCTGGACCAGCAGCGGGCCCGTCGCGAGCCGCTGGGCAAGGGCTCCACCCTTGCTGAGCTGCTGGAGTGGTACGGGAAGGAGATCAAGGAACTGACGCCCTGGGGACGGACGAAGGAAGCCGCCCTCAAGCGCCTGGCGAGCTACGAGATAGCCAAGAGGAACGTCCTGCGTTTGACCACCGCCGATTACATCGGCCACGTCGAAGATCTCCGGCCCGCTGGCGCCGGCCCGGCCACGGCCGGCAATGACCTGATCTGGCTGCGCCAAGTGCTGCGTTCCGCCCGCGCCTCACTAGGCCTGCCGATCGACCTGCCGTTGCTAAAGGACGCTGCGCACGAACTGCGGCAGCGCCGCGTTACTGCTGCCGAGGGAAAGACCCTGCTCGACCACTTCGCCGTGCGCGACACGCGCGCCGAGATTCCGATGGCCGACATCATCCGCTTCGCCCTGCTTACGGCCTGCCGCCAGGAAGAGATCACCCTGCTCAAGTGGGCCGACCTGGATCGCGAGAAAGGCATCGCCTGGCTGGACGACGTGAAGCACCCGCGCAAGAAGATTGGCAATCGCCGCGCCTTCCGCCTGCTGTCCGAGGCCTGGGAGATCATCGACCGGCAGCCCAAGCTCATGATCGAGGGTCCGGACGGCAAGCAGATCCCCGATCCGCGCGTGTTCCCCTACAACCCCAAGTCGATCGGCGCCAACTTCACCCGTGCCTGCAGGCTCCGCGGCCTGCAGGACCTGCACTTCCACGACCTCCGCCACGAGGCCACCTCGCGCCTGTTCGAGCGCGGCTACGACATCCCTGAAGTCGCCCAGTTCACCCTGCACGAGTCCTGGACGACCTTGAAGCGGTACACCCACCTGCGACCCGAGCATGTCGACGAACGCCCCGCCAAAGCCCCAACCAATCCACCCGACACTCTCCAATCCGGCCCATCGCTCCATTTTGGTACGGAAATCTATTACCCCACCCGTAGGGAAATTAAGATTCCCAGGTGGGGCCATCGCATGACCACAGAAGAACCGTCGACCATGTAGCGGAATAGCGGAACGATCGGAATCAACGTATAGGCGGGTAGGTATCTAAATTTCCTAACCCCGCCCCAGTCCGACTCATTGAAGCAGGAGCTTGGCGGTCGTACCTTCACAGTCATCCATTTGAGACCACCGCTATGTCCACCAAGAAGTCCGACGCCGAAGTCATCGAGTTCCCCAAGCCTGGCAAGAAAACCTCGTCCACCGAGAAGATCTGGGGGAAAGCCGTTTACGGCCATGGCTATGCCGGCATCCCTTCTATTCTGATCCAAGGTCAGCGCCGGATAGGCCTGAACCCGATGCAGATGAACATTTGCATCCAGTTGCTCGACTATTGGTTTGACCCGGCGCGCAAACCCTTCCCCACCAAGAAGGATTTGGCACAACGTATCGGCTGCACCGAGAAGACCATTCAGAACAACATCCGGGCGCTCGAGAAGGCGGGACTGGTTAAGCGTCAACTTCGCCGAACTGCCGCTGGCGACTGGAACAGCAACATCTACCACTTGGACGGACTGGTCGCGAAAGTGAGGGCGCTGGAACCCGAATTCACGGAAGAGAAGCAGCAGCGCGCTGCGCTGAAGTCCCAACTCCAGAAGCCCGGTGGGCTGAAGGCGAAGTCCAAGTAAAAAATTACCCCGGCCGCGTGCCCATTTGGGCAGAGACGGTACCGGGGTGTACGGAAGCACCTTACCCCACGGGGTGATGGTTTGCAAGTGGCCGGCAAGAGGCATTCAGGAAGGGATGAACCACGAGAATTTTGAGGAAGCCTTGTCGCTAGAACGCTTCAGCCGCTACCTGACCTGGGCGGCTGGCGACCGTGGCCAAGCTATCGCCCTCTATGGGCTGAACACCCGCCTTTCCGAAAGCCTGTACACACCCCTGCAGACGCTGGAGGTGGCGCTGCGCAATCGCATCCACACGGTTCTCGCCGAGGCCAAGGGCGCGGATTGGTATAGCGAAGCTGCAGCGCTCCTACTTGTTCCACACCAGTCCGAGCAGGCTGCCAAGGCCATGGAGGAGTTGGTCCAGGGGGGGAAGCCCGTGACCGCGGGTGGTGTGGTCGCTAGCCTCACTTTCAGCTTCTGGACGGCGATGTTCAACAAGGACTACGAAACCCTGTGGCAACAGACCCTCCACAGGATTGCCGACCCAACTGCGCCTAAAGGATTGAAGCGAAAAAGCTTCTCAGGGCCGCTCACGCCAATCCGCGTCCTACGTAACCGTATCGCGCACCACGAACCGATCCTTGGCTGGGATCTCCGCAAGCATCACGCCCAAATTATAGAGCTAATCGAGTGGCTGTCGCCGCCGGCCGCGAAATGGTGCAGCGAGAGCGATCGTTTTCTGCAGGTATACCCCACAGAGGGAATCGCGCTCGCGCAGCTGAAAGCCCCCGAGAAATGCAAAGATGAGGCCACATATTGAGGTACTTAGCAGCTATCTCGGCAGAGAGACAGATCTGGCCTATGGCGCAGCCCATGAGATCAACCCAACGTAACCTCAAGGCTTGATGACTGAGAGCTAGCAATGAACACATGGAAGATCACCTGGGAAACGTTCTTTAAACACTCGAGTCGGCGAAGCTATGCAAAGGAACTCTGGCGCCTCTCGAGCATAAAGTTGCGTGTTGGCTTCATCGTTGCTGCGCTGGCGTTCATTGCCGCGATCTCATGGGTGGCACATCATCACCTGGACGACTGGCAATCGATGGCAGCAATTCTGTCCGCAGAATTGTTTCTCTTCCTGATCATTGAAGAAATGAAAGGCCGCGTCTTCAGATCGGAGTATGGCGATGCCAATACCGTTCTGGGCCCGCCAGAGAAGGAGTGGCACCGGGGGAGCAGATTCCTGATGTTTAAGAAAAAGCTTACCGATGCCTCTGTAACCCGAGATCATGTCAAGAACCTCTTCGATCTCATCGACGCGAAGATCGACCTGGAAAACCACCGCAATGAGACAGCCAAGAAATTCTTGATCTTTGCATCGGGCGTGGCGACAGCCTCAGCTGTCGCATGGACGAAGGGATTGGAGCCTAAGGCAGCAATACAAGCCGCGGCGTGGTTTGCTCTCTTCTGTGCATTCATCGCCCCTTTCCTTTGGGTTTTACCATCAAGGAAGGAACGCCTAAAAGAGCTCAAATACTTCATGCTGCTCTATGTGAAGGGAAACGACCTGTAGACGTGATTCGCTAGGAGCCATTGCAGTGATGAAACACCCACCCGAGCATGCCCACAACACATCGCCGGCAGAACAGACTTCTGGCCTGGAGAAAAGGACCACGAGTTCGCCCACCGATGAACTAGCCCCGATATGATCCAGACACTGGAGGAGATCCAACGTGATCCCCTTCTCCATCACCGACTCAGCCAGCGAGGCTTCTGATGTCGGGCCCTTCCTTCCAACTCGGCCCTAATCCGAATCGCACCTATCTGGAGCGATGGAACGAGATGCACCCGGGTCGATTCGGTAGGCCAGATTCTCTGGCTGACACTGACCAGGGCTGGCAACAAGGGCACTCAAGTGACGACACGGATACGGTGAACATCGTCTTGTCCATGCCGCCGGGGACGGATCGAGACAAGCTCCTGGACGCTGCACGCCAGTTCGGCCGGGAACCTTTGGCGACCGCTACTCCTACCTGCTGGTTCGGCACGATGACACGGACCATCCGCATTGCCACCTGACGGTTCGCTCGCTCGGATTCACCGGGCAGCGTCTGAACCCGAAGCGGGACGACCTGCAGGTTTGGCGCGTCGCCTTCGCTGCGGCCTGCAGGCAGCACAGCATCGCAGCCGAGGCCACGCCAAGGCGCGTCCGTGGTGTGGTCCGCAAGCCGAAGAAACAGGCCGTCTTGCACGCCGAAAAGGCCAAACGGTAATGGCAGCGGTGGTTCTTGGCGTAATGTTCTCGATGAGTTCCGTGGCCGCAGCACTCGGCGGTGGTGCTGCAGCAACCGCCAGCGGAGCCATCGGCCGACTTGCATCATTGGGAGCAGGGGCTGGCCGGATGCTCACCACGGGCCATTCCAAACGGCCACTGACCTCCAACAACAATGTGATTGGCAAGGCTGTGGGCTCAACCACGATCGGCGCTGGTCGGGCGGCCAACTACGTCTTGAAGAAAGGGCTTGAGATGGCCAGGAAAAAAATACCATCCGCCGAACACCGTCACGGCAAGCTGACCTTCGCCACCCGCTGATGATTTGACGGCGCCATACGGCGCCGTCTTCACGTGCAGCAATACAAAGCAACGCCCAGCTATCGAGCCGCCGCAGACTCCACCGGCTTTCCGACCACCCGCTCTACCAAATCTCGTGCCCTGTCGATCTGGATTACATGCGGCGAGTTAGGCCTGGCCGCTATGATCGCCCTTATGTCTGCCGGACTGACCGCCCCATGAGTGTCGTGCGCGTCCACTTCGAGAAGCTGTGTCACTTCCCTTTTAAGTGCTGAGAAGACAGTGAAGCAGTGATTGCAAAATCTTGGCGCAGAGGCCCATGCTCCTTTGCGCGGGCCACCCTTGTGGTCGAAGCCAAGCTTTCCTCCAGACCTGACCTCGACAGTCTCCCGCTTGCTTCTCTCACAAATCGGACAGCACCAGTCATCAGGCAGCGCCGACCATGACTTGGCCTTATGTTCTTCTGAGCAGAGGATTGCAAGGAAATTAACGGGCAGGGCCTTGGGCTTTGAGGGCGCTTCGGTTCGCCAACGCGAGAGGTTCGGCTTGCTAACCGATGTATTCCGGCCCAAGGCGTCTGAAAGTGGTCCAGGCGATAGCCACTCCGATAGAATGAAATCACCCGGATACCCAACGCGATCTCCAAAGACAGGAACGGCGCAAGACGTGCTTGGGTGGGGTTCAAACCAATGATTGTTCGTAGCAGCCGCACGCGCTACGTCTCCGATTATGCGCATCCTGAGGTCATATGCGGCCTTCGCTGATTCCCATGCCTGCCGGGCCTTGCCAACGTCGATCTCATGCGGGCGATGATCGCCTGACTGGATGAAACCTCGGATTTGGCTGACGGAGAATGAGAAGTACGTGGGACTTCCAATTGCACGCTTTGCTATGGCATCTGCATTGTTGCAGTCCTCGCATACCAACACTTCCTCATAGGCCGCAAATGCACTCCCGATGCGGTTGACCAGGCGATTACCTTCCACCTGGGCTTCGTTCGTACCTTCATCGCGAAAGGCCTGTAGGAATCCAGCCATCAGGGCTTCGCCCATGTGGTCGTGATGGATAACCAGCTTCGCCAGAATTTGCCCCTTGGTGCCTGGCCTAGATACCTGAAACTTAGTCCTCGAACAGCAAGGGCACGACCAGCTCTGGGCCGTGCAGACCCAATTAAAGTTCATCTCGAACTGATCAAGGCCGTGATGTTCGGCAATTTTTTTCGAGAGCGGTGATCTCACGCCATCGAGCGTGATGATCTCCCCTGCTTCGACTGCGCCTATAGCCTGGTTGAGAGCTTCCTCGCGCAGCCGACCATCTGGATCACGCTGATTGCAGGCGTACCAGTGTGCAAATCGATTCCTGTACGGCACTGGGGAATTCATACGGCCTCGTTCGGTAGTGGCGATCGCAACAAGATGCTCCAGGCCTGGCTCAGAAAATGAGACTCCGACAGAATTGCGGCATCGCGCCCCTCGACAGGAGCCGGTTATCCTTCTCGTGCTGAGTGGCTGGCCGAAATTGCGGTTCTCCCACCAAGAAGAGTGCCCTTAGGCAACATTTGCAGCATCTTTTCCGACGTAACTGTGAGATCGCCGTTTTCATCTGGGCCCATCGTTATCCGTTTGGCTGCACTCGATTTCCTTACCGGCAGCCTGCGGCAGAGCAGTTCAGCCAGAGCGGCATCTTCGACGGCACAGACAATCTGGCGACCTTCTGCCACAAGCTGCGCCGCAAGCTCTGCGAGATGGACAGTGCGGAAGTCGTCGACGTGTTGAACGGGATCATCCAGCATGATCGTGCGCCATCGACTCCACGCCAGTGACAGGTTCACCGACAGCAAGAAGGCCAGTCCTGTCGCGCGGCGCTGGCCACTCGAGAAAAGAAACTGAGGATTGAGTTCGTCACCCACCTTGAGCTTGAGAAACTTGCGGACATCGCCGCGAATCGAGTACTCGATGTCCCGCCAAACGGGATGGGGACGGAGGCGGCGATAGAGCTCCGACATCAGCGGTAGGACTCGATCCAGGCGACGATCCAACGTTTCTCCTGCTGCGCGACGTGCTGCATCGTGGAGTGCCTGCGCGGTCGCCTCGGCCTTCCTCGCCCGCCCGGCGCGCTCCTGAGCTGCGGCTAGACGCTCTTTGGCGCGAGCTTCCTCCCGCTTCGCATGTTCCAGCTCCGTGTTCAACCTCACTGTTTCTAGGACGCGCAAATCGCGTTGCGCAAGCTCCAATGTCGCGCGAAGCTGCTCGGCGCGAGCACTCAGCTGCTCCGACGTTTCATGGTCTCCCACGCCACGGCCCTTGCGCAGCGAGTCAAAGTCTTGGATTACTTGCCGGGCCGAATTGAAGCTGGCTTCGGCAGCAGCCATGGACTGACGGGCCGCACCAAGACGCACTTCCGCCGCCCGCGTCGCCTGCTCGTGCTGGGCTTCCTCAGCCGCCTGCCGATCCAGCGTCTTGGCGAGATCCTCGGCAGTGGCGATGCCTTGCTCGTAGTGCGCGTGGTCCTGACTGGTGGCACACAGTGGACAATGACCGTCCTGTAACCCGACGTGGCGACCGAGGTTGGCCAGTGCCATTAGATCGCGCGCCTGCTTCGCCAGGTGCGACGACGAAGGAAGATTCTCGTCTCGCCGCAATGCTTCAACTGTTTTCGTCGCAGCATCGACCTCGACGAGTGCGGCATCTCGGATCTTGCCCAGCTCCGGAAGACGTCCGCGAGCGGCCTGTGTAGCCGTCCATCTCGACAAGAGCTCTTGTAGCGACTGGATTTCCGCACCGATATGAGCGATCTGCTGGCGTACCGGACCAACCAGTTGGTCCGCTGCGGCTTCGGACTTTGCGAAAGCACGTAGGCGCTCAACAGCTTCGGCCAGGATGTTGTCGCCAACAATGCTGGCCCGGACCTCATCTACGCGTCGCGTCGCAGCCATCAGCTCGTTGTTGAGCGAAGCTTCTTCCTGTTGAGCTGCTAGCGATCGCTTCTTGGCTGCAGAAACAAGTTGGCTCCCCCTTGTTATCCAACTGTCCGAATCGTTCGCACCAAGGCCATCACGGAGCAGCGCATACCGATCGGTTTCCTTGAGATCGAGACTAAGGCCAGCGATATGCTCGTCGCGGATAATCGAAGTGGAGCATAGCTGCGAGATGGGATCACGGGGTGCCAGGTTCAGGTCGCACAGCCTCGCCGCAAGTTTCCCAAGCACAGCCTCGTCGGGGAATTCGAACTCGGTGCGTCGGATGGAGATGACGCCTTCGTGGTCACAGAAACCAGCTTCGACATACCGAGCTTCTGGTGCAGGACCGTTTCCTGCCCACCAGATGTAATCCGCAACGGTCTCACCGTCAGCTTTGGCGTCTTTATACTTGCTTAGATGCCCCGTTAGGGCGAACTCCACAGCATCAAAGATGGTGCTCTTTCCGACGCCATTACGACCGTCAAGTATCGTGAAATCCTCAGCGAACTCAAGCCGCATCCGTTTCCGGTAGCCACGAAAGCCGCACAGGTCTATGTAGGCAAGCTTCATGGCGATTCCTCCAGCACTTGGATCACCACTGATTCTTCCGCGCCTGAAAGGAACGCATCCACTACTCTAGCGGGCAACTCGGTTGTACGCTGTCGGATTTCCTTCCGCATGTCGACCGCCTCAAGGCGCGGGGCGCTCTGCAGTGCTAGGAGTGGAAGCAGGGCAGCACCCAGATCGGCGACATCCTGGATTCCAGCTCTAGCGATTTTCCTAGTCCCGCCAAGATCTTCCTCAATAGCACCCAGCGATACCGCCTTTGCATAATCCGCTGGCTCAGACGTCAATAGGATGAGATAGGTATTCCAAGCTTTCGTTCCGGATTTGCGTAACCCGAACTGATAGGCGGATATGGCCGCGTCGGAATCCGCTGGCCAGTTCTTCATCAGATCGGCAGCGCTGTCGTAGGCGAAGAGAAATCCCAGTACGGTATCGCCGTCAAAGACAAGAGCCTCGCGCTGGCCGAGAGCCGTCCGCTCCGTTGAGTATCCGGCCTCCCTGAGCAGATCACTACTGGATTGGAGAATCTCGATCACAGCCCCAACTCCTCGTTTGCTTGTAACCGCGTCAGCCAACGACTGGCCGTGCCACGTGCAATGGTGGGCGCACTGCCCGCGCGGACGATATCGGAAGGCAATGAGTCTGCCTCTGCACCCACCGCAATCACGATGTCGGGCGAAACCGTGGGAGCAATCTCCCGAGCGTGTTTGGCCTCGACACGGTGGATCAACTCATTAGACGCCCGCAACACCCTGATGCGCTTGTTGTTCAGCAGCCAATAGTGCCCATCCGCCGTCGCACCTGATGATCTGAGCTGCAAAAGTGTCAGCCCCAGCGTGCATTCCATTGGCGGAGAGAGCATCGCAGCCGGTTGGTTCGGGGCTCGCCCCTCCAGATCTCGGCGCATGAGCCACAGGGCCTCATTGTCGATGTCGGGCGGCTCCGTGATGGCTTGTGGTGGCGCTGCCCCAGTCCTGTCCTGGAATTCATCCGCTCCACAGCTGATCAGCTGCCTGATAAAAGTTTTCGAGAAAGCCTTTCTCAACGCCGCCAGAAAGTCCGCTCCAGAAGCGCGGACATGTAAGAATCCGTTCTGAACAGCATCGCTCAGCGCATACATGTTTGGCGCCTTAGCCTGGAAGCTCGCACCGTCGGCGGGATCGACGACGATCACCTTCGACGGACGAATTTGATCCAGGACCCTTTCAAAAACTTGATTGAGATAGTCCCAGTCTGTCCAATAGCCGACGATAAGAAGATCCCTGTCTGCCAATCGCTGGATCAGCCATTGGGCGCTCGAAGCAATACGATCAGCAACAGGAGGTGCCGTGATCTGTCCCGGTGCCCAGACCATGTTGTCATGATCCTTGTGTCGACATCCGTGGATCTTCAGCAACGGTGAGGTATGCGGCGGGAGAACGACCACTTCGGCCTGATCGAGACCTGTCCCGATTTGTCCGTAAAGGCGCTGGCCCGCCGTTTCGATCAGCATGTCTACGTTCGTGGTGACCGCTGTCTGTATTCCTTGAACCAGCAACAGATCAGCCACGGCGAAGTGGCCATCATTGGGCGGCGCCGCAAAGACGTGCGGATCGATCAGGGTTCGGAAATAGACCGACGCCAGCTTGCCCTGCTGAAAGAAGAACTCGGCCTGCTGCTCGATGTCCGGCGACAGCGGGGCGAGCCCCGCTCCGTGCATCGCGTCGTACTTGCGTTTTGCCTCTGCCGCTATTGCCGCTGCACTGGGGAGGCTGCTCGGGGGAGCCATCGACAGGCCTGCGCCCGCCAACAGTGCCAGACGCTCGGCCAGAAGCGACTCCAGCGTGAATTGCACTCCGAGGTCGAAGTCGATCTGCTGCATTGCTTGCGCCCCCCCGCGCGTGTGGTTCTCAGTCGCGCGAGACGCTGGCAAGTAGCAGTCCGTGCGAAGCGCCCTCCAGATGACCAAGCTTAATCTGGTTCGACGACCTTGCGCAGCATCCTTGCAACATGCAACGCAAGGCCCCGGCTAAGCAACTGAACCATAAAGACATTCCCCAACACACTATCCAATCCATCATGGGCGCAACGGACAGGCGCAGGGAATCGGCGTAACGGGCGGTGGCGGACGTCATCGGGGGCGTTGACGTGGAGACTGGCATTGCCAGTGAGAGCAATAGTTTACACCGCCCGGCTGAATGCGCCCGGTCAGCCGCGCGGGCCCGTTTCCGGCCGGCGGCCGGGGCGGGCTGGGCGGCGGCGGCGGACGCCTCCTGCCCTCGGGGAGCTTGGGGTTCGCGTTCTCCATGGATACGACCAGCTGGTCCAGCGCAGTACGCCACGCATTGACGCAGATGCCAATTGAACGGTGTATCCTTTTGGATACGATTCATGGATGGCAACCCTCCAGGCAACAGAGACGTTCACGCGCTGGGTGCGCGGGCTCAACGACAGCGGCGCCCGAGCAGTGATCGTGGAACGCCTGCAGCGCGTCGCCCGCGGTCTCGAGGGAGATGTTCGATCAGTGGGTCATGGCGTGAGCGAACTGCGAATCAACCATGGGCCAGGATATCGCGTGTACTTCACACGTCGCGGAAGATCCATCGTCGTGCTCCTGCACGGTGGCGACAAGTCGAGCCAGCGTCGCGATGTCGAAAAAGCGGTCAGGCTCGCGGAGTTGCTGTAGCCGCCATTTGATTCCATGCCGTTCCCAGGACTCTCCCCATGAGCAAGCTGAAGACGATTCCCTTCGATCCCGCAGACTATCTGGATGATGACGTCGCAATCGCCACCTATCTGAGCGAGGCCTTGGCAGCAGGTGATGCGGGCCACTTCCAGGAGGCACTCGGAACAGTGGCGCGCGCCCGCGGCATGGGCGGCGTTGCCGAGGTCTCCGGTCTTGGACGCGAGAGCCTGTACAAGGCGCTGCGTCCCGGAGCACACCCGCGCTTCGACACCGTGCAACGGGTACTCTCAGCGCTCGGGGTGCATCTCATCGTGCAAGCCGACAAGCAACCCGCTGGCACCGGCTGATCGCTGCCGCTGCGCCCGCCGGGCATGGCCCGGCGCTACCAGCATGCCCTACGCAATCAATGCCCCCCAGGTGTGCCACCCACCTGCTCGATCAACGTCTGGCTGGCCGCATTGAGCCCCACCACCGTCACCTGCGCACCGTGTGCGGCCAGCTTTTCCTGCGCCCGCTCCAGCGCGGCCACGGCAGTCAGATCCCACAGGTGGGCATCGCGCAGGTCAATCTGCACCTTTGGCGCCACGTGCTGGTAATCAAACGCCGCGCCCAGCTGGCCGGCTGAAGCAAAGAACACCTGCCCACGCACGCGGTAGACCTGCGTGCCACCGGCATCGTCGCGCTGCACATCCAGCATGTGGCCCACCTTGCGCGCGAAGAGCAGGGCCGACAGCAGCACACCGCTGAGCACGCCCTTGGCCAGATCGTGGGTAGCCACGGTGACCACCACGGTCAGCAGCATCACCGCAGACGAGCTGCGCGGATGCGTGCGCAGGTCGCGCAGCGAGCGCCAGCTGAAGGTGCCGATGCTGACCATGATCATCACCGCCACCAGCGCAGCCATCGGGATCTGCCGCACCAGGTCGCTGCCGTACACCACCATTACCAGCAGGAACACGCCGGCCACCAGGCAGGACAGGCGGCCGCGGCCACCAGAGGTCACGTTGATCACCGACTGGCCGATCATCGCGCAGCCAGCCATGCCGCCGAGGAAGCCGGTGACCGTGTTCGCCACGCCTTGGCCGACGCATTCGCGGTTGCGTTCGCTGGGCGTCTCGGTGATGTCCTCGACAATCTGCAGGGTCATCATCGATTCGAGCAGGCCGACCACGGCCAGCGTGGCCGACACCGGCAACAGGATGCGCAGCGTTTCCCATGTGAGCGGCACATCGGGAATGAGGAAGTGTGGAAGGCTGTCTGGCAGCTGGCCCATGTCGCCGACGCTGCGCACGTCGATGCCGAAGCCGATCACCACGGCGGTGAGCACCACGATCGCGACCAGCGGCGAGGGTACGGCGCGGGTGATACGCGGCAGCAGGTAGATGATCGCCAGCGCGGCGGCGCACAGCACGTAGACCGTAGGGCCGCGGCCAATCAGTTCCGGCATCTGCGCGAGGAAGATCAGGATCGCCAGCGCGTTGACGAAGCCGGTGATGACCGAGCGCGAGACGAAGCGCATCAGCGAGCCGAGCTTGAACACGCCCGCGAGCACCTGCAGCAGGCCGGCCAGGATGCTGGCGGCGAACAGGTACTGCAGGCCGTGGTCCTTGACCAGGTCGACCATCACCAGCGCCATCGCACCGGTGGCGGCGGAGATCATTCCGGGGCGGCCGCCGGCGATGGCGGTGATGACGGCAATGGAGAACGCCGCGTACAGCCCGACCTTGGGGTCGACGCCGGCGATGAGCGAGAAAGCGATGGCCTCGGGAATCAGGGCCAGGGCGACGACGATGCCGGACAGCAGGTCGCCACGGAGGTTGCCGAGCCATTGCTGGCGCAGGGGGTAGGACGTTTGCATGGAAAAACTCCGCGCGCACGCGGGCGTGGCCGCGCGGCGCTGCAGTGGAAAGACACGGGTTCCTGAGCCGGGCGGGCCGGCTGCCGATGTGCGGCAAGGGTCAGGGTGGCGTGATCACTGCAGGCGGGCGTCGGTACGTGGGAGGGGCGCAGTCTACGGGAAGCGGCCGCACGAAGGTAGCGCGACCGGCCGCGAAAGGCCGCGGGGCATGGCGCCGCTCTACAATCGGGGCATGGCTACTGATCGCCCGCAGTTCTTCGACCCCGCCACCGAACAAGGCGTGCTGCGCCTGTCGATCGCCGCCTCGCTGCTACTGGCCGCCGCCGCAGTGGTGTTCGGCCTGCTGGCCAATTCCTCGCTGATCATCTTCGACGGCATCTACGGCCTGATCGACGTGGTGATGACCTGGCTGTCACTGCTGGTGGCGCGGCTGATTGCGCTGTCCACGCAGACCGATGCGCTGCAATCGCGGCTCAACCAGCGCTTCACCATGGGCTTCTGGCACCTGGAGCCGATCGTGCTGGGGGTGAGCGGCACGCTGATGATCGGCGCGGCGCTGTATGCGCTGGTCAATGCGGTAGATGCACTGATGTCCGGGGGCCGCCACATTGCGCTGGGCCCGGCCATCGCCTTCGCCGGGCTGTCCATCGTCGGCGAAGGCGCACTGGCATGGTTCATCCTGCGCGCCAACCGCCGCATCGGCTCGGAGTTCATCGCACTGGATGCGAAGAACTGGGTGATCGCGGCCAGCATGTCGGCCTGCTACCTGCTGGCCTTCCTCGGCGGCGTGCTGGTGCAGGGCACGTCCTGGGCCCGGGTCGGGCCGTACATCGACCCGGCCATCCTTGCCTTCGTCTGCGTGCTGGTGATGATCGCCCCGCTCGGCACCGTGCGCCGGGCGCTGGCCGGCATCCTGCTGGTCACCCCGCCGGAGCTGCAGGCGCACGTGGATGCGGTGGCGCGCGACATCGTCGCCAAGCACGGCTTCGTCGAGCACCGCAGCTACGTGGCCCAGGTGGGGCGAGGCGAGCAGATCGAGCTGTTCTTCGTGGTGCCGGAAAACGACCCACCGCGGCCGCTGGTGGAATGGGACCAGCTGCGCGACGAGATCGGCGACGCGCTGGGCGAGGCCTCGCCGGACCGCTGGTTGACCATCATGTTCACCACCGACCGCGAGTGGACGATCTAGGCCGACAGGACGATCGATCAATTTTTTAGTACGTTCTGCAACCCAACGTACGCGGAAAGCGGGCAAAGTAGTCTCCATCGCACCACCCACCCACCGACCAGGAGCATCCCGATGTCCATCGAAAAGGTTCTGTACACCGCCCAGGCCACCTCCACCGGCGGCCGTGAAGGCCGTTCCGTCTCCTCCGACAACGTGCTGGACATCCAGCTGTCGACCCCGCGCGAGCTGGGCGGCGCCGGTGGCCCGGGCACCAACCCGGAACAGCTGTTTGCCGCCGGCTATTCGGCCTGCTTCCTGGGCGCGCTGAAGTTCGTGGCCGGCCAGGCCAAGGTCGCGCTGCCGGCCGACACCACCGTGACCGGCAAGGTCGGCATCGGCCAGATCCCGACCGGCTTCGGCATCGAAGCCGAGCTGACCATCAACGTGCCGGGCGTGCCGCGCGAGCAGGTGGAAGAGCTGGTGCAGAAGGCGCACATCGTGTGCCCGTACTCGAATGCCACCCGCGGCAACATCGACGTGACGCTGGTCGTGGCCTGATGCGGTGATACCGGCCAGCGGCCGGCACTACCCGCGCGAGGGCAAAAAAAATGGGCGGATGCCGGTCGAAACCGAACATCCGCCCATCCCACCTCGGGTGGGCCCCGGCGCGCAGCCGGGGACGCATTCGCTTCTGTAGAGCCGGCCCCTGCTCGGCTGATCCGTCCGGCGCGGGAACATCCGGCGGAAAAGCAGCCGAGCACGGGCTCGGCTCTACATATCCAAGCCTTACTTCTCGCTGGTGATCAGCTGCACCACACTGGAAAAATCCAGCTTGCCGCGGCCAGCCTGGTGGTTCATCGAGTACAGGTTGCGGGCCACTTCGCCCAGCGGGATCGAGGCGCCGACACTCATCGCTGCTTCCACTGCCAGGCCCATGTCCTTCAGCATCAGATCGCTGCCGAAGCCACCGCTGTAACCGCGCGACGCAGGCGCGTTTTCCAGCACGCCCGGCCACGGGTTGCACACTTCGGTGGCCCAGCTGCGGCCGGTGCTGACCGCCATCATCTGCGACAGCACCTTCGGGTCCAGCCCGTGTGCCACGCCCAGCGCAATGGCTTCACCGGTCACCGCCATGATCACGCCCAGCGCCATGTTGTTGCACAGCTTGGCGACCTGGCCGGCGCCGCTGGCGCCCACGTGGAAGATGTTTTTGCCCATCGCCTGCAGCACCGGACGGGCACGCTCCAGCGCGTCCTCTTCGCCACCGACGATGAAGGTCAGCGTGCCGGCCTGGGCGCCTGCGGTACCACCGGAGACCGGTGCATCGATCATCTGCAGGCCACGTGCGGCGGCGGCCTCTGACACCTTGCGCGCGCTGGCCGGTGCGATCGTGCTGCAGTCGATGACCAGTGCGCCATCCGGGATCGCGGCCAGGATGCCGTCGTCGCCCAGGTACACGCCTTCGACGTGGCGGCTGGCCGGCAACATCGAGATCACCACTTCGGCATCGGCCAGGGTGTCGCGCGCCGACGACGCAGCACTGGCACCGGCGTCAACGGCGGCCTGCACCGCGGCCGGGACCAGATCGAACACGCGCACGCTGTGGCCGTTCTTGACCAGATTGGCGGCCATCGGGCCACCCATGTTGCCCAACCCGATGAATGCAATGCGGCTCATGCAAGGCTCCTTTCAACAAGGGGAGAGCCCAGGTCGGCCAGCGGATGCGCGGCATCGGCCCAGGGGGAAGCAAAGAAGGTGTCGGCCCACGCACCGGTGGCCCCGGCCAGGGTGGCCGGGTTCCACTGCGGATTGCGATCCTTGTCGATCAGCAGCGCGCGGATGCCTTCGGCGAAATCGCCGTGGGCGGCGCAATGCAGGGCGACGATATACTCCAGGCGGTAGATCGCGGCCAGATCCTGGCCGGCGCTGCGACGCTGAAGCTCGAAGGCCAGCCGCGCCGAACCCGGCGCACCGGCAGCAAGGGTCTTCTGAGCCGCCTGCAACCAGGCGTCGTCGGTCTGCAGGCCGGTAATGCGCGCCACGATGGCCTGCAGGTCATCGCCTTCGCACAGCGCCTCGACCTGTGCCGCATTGGCCAGCAGTGGACCGGTCGCAGCATCACTGGCATGCGACTGCAGCAGGTGGGTCAGGCGTTCGTGGTTGTGTGCGGGGTGGCTGGACCAGGCCACCTGCAGCAGCGCATCGAACACTGCACTGCGGCGCTCTTCGGCCACGTGCACATCGGCCAGGCCGGCATAGATGGCATCGCCCGGGTTGAGCAGTGCACCGGTCAGGGCCAGGAACAGGCCGCCCTTGGCCGGCACCCGCGGCAGCAGCCAGCTGCCACCGACATCGGGGAACAGGCCGACGGTGATTTCCGGGAAGGCCAGCTTGGAACGTTCGCTGACCACGCGGTGGCTGGCACCGGACATCAGGCCGATGCCGCCGCCCATCACAATGCCATGGCCCCAGCACAGGATCGGCTTGGCGTAGGTGTGGATGAGGTAATCGACGCGGTATTCGACGTCGAAGAACTCGGCAGCATAGGCGTTCTGGCGGATGTCGCTGTGGCCGGCCTCGCGGAAGGCGACCATGCTCTTGTACAGGCTGTGCAGGTCGCCGCCGGCGCAGAACGCCTTTTCACCGGCGCCTTGCAGCACCACCATGGCGATGCCGTCGTCGTCGGCCCAGGCATTCAACTGCTTCAGCAGCAGGTGCGCCATCGGCAGCGAGAATCCGTTGAGCGTGCGCGGCGCGTTGAGCGTGGCGATGCCGATGCGCGTGCCATTGCCGGCCACGCGCTCTTCGAACAGCACCGGTGCGTCGTCGGCAGCGGTGTCGATGCTCATGCGTTCTTCCACTGCGCGGTGCGCTTTTCCAGGAAGGCAGTCACGCCCTCGACCTGGTCGGCGGTATCGAACAGATCGACGAAGGCTTCGCGCTCGGCCACCAGCGCCGAGGCGTGGGTGCCGGTGCGGGTGGACTGCACCAGGGTCTTGCAGGCGGCGATGCTGGTCGGGCTCTGCTTGCCGGCCTTCTTCGCCCATTCCAGCGCCAGTGCCTTGGCTTCGCCCTTGCCAACCTTTTCTTCGGCAAGGCCAATGCGCAGTGCGGTGTCGGCGTTGATGCGCTCGCCCAGCAGGATCATGCGCTTGGCCCAGCCCTCGCCGACCAGGCGCGGCAGGTTCTGGGTGCCGCCGGCGCACGGCAGCAGGCCGACGGTGGCCTCCGGCAGCGCGACCTGGGCATGGTCTTCGATGATGCGCAGGTCGCAGGCCAGCGCACATTCCAGGCCGCCACCCATCGCATAGCCGTTGATCGCGGCGATGGACACGCCACGGAAACCGGACAGCGCCTCGAAGGCTTCACCGAAGCGGCGTGCGGCCTCGCGCGCAGCGGCCTTGTCACCGGAGGCGAACTGGTTGAGGTCGGCACCGGCGGAGAAGAACTTCTCGCCGTCACCGGTAATCACCAACGCGTAGATGTCGCGGTCTGCGTTGAGCGCGCCCACCAGGTCGCGCAGCGCCGACAGGCTGTGCACGGTCCAGGTGTGCGCCGGCGGGTTGTTCAGGGTGACCACGGCGGTGTGGCCATCGACCTCCACCTTCAGGCCCACGTGCTCCTGGGTACGCCAATCCTTCATCGCAGTTCCTCTTCGGTGTTGAGCAGGTGACGGGCAACGATCACCCGCATGATCTCGTTGGTGCCTTCCAGGATCTGGTGCACGCGGCAGTCACGCAGCAGGCGTTCGATCGGGTATTCACGGATGTAGCCGTAGCCACCGTGGATCTGCAGCGCTTCGTTGCAGACGTTGAAACCGGCATCGGTAGCGAAACGCTTGGCCATCGCGCACCACACGTTGGCGTCGCTGGCACCGGCATCGAGCTTGCGTGCGGCGGTGTGCACCATCTGCCGCGCGGCCACCAGTTGGGTGACCATGTCGGCCAGCTTGAACTGCAGCGCCTGGAACTCGGCCAGCGCCTTGCCGAACTGGCGGCGCTCGCCCATGTAGCGGCGTGCGGCATCCAGCGCGCCCTGCGCGGCACCCAGCGAACAGGCGGCGATGTTGATGCGGCCGCCGTCGAGCCCCTTCATCGCCAGTTTGAAGCCGCCGCCTTCCTCTCCCAGAAGGTGGCTGACCGGCACGCGGACGTTTTCGAAGGTGATGCCGCGGGTGGGCTGGCTGTTCCAGCCCATCTTCTCTTCCTTGCGGCCGAAGCTGATGCCCTGCAGGTCCGACGGCACGGCAATGGCGCTGACACCACCGGCACCGGCACCGCCGGTGCGCGCCATCACCACCAGCAGCTCGGTGGCCCCGGCGCCGGAGATGAAGGCCTTCGAGCCGTTCAGCACATAGAAGTCGCCATCGCGCACGGCGGTGGTCTTCAGCGAGGCCGCATCGGAACCGGCGCCCGGCTCGGTCAGGCAGTACGAGGCCAGCTTGCTGCCTGAGGACAGGTCGCTGCCCCAGGCATCGCGCAGTGCCGGCTGGCCCCACGTGGACACCATCCACGAGGCCATGTTGTGGATGCTGATGTACGCCGCCGTCGACGGATCGACGTTGGCGAGCTCCTCGATGACGACGGCGGCGTCCAGCCGGCTCAAGCCGCTGCCGCCCACTTCCGGGTCCATGTACAGACCGCAGAAGCCCAACTCACCGGCCTTGGCGATCGCCTCGCGCGGAAAGATGCCCTCCGCATCCCATCGCGCGGCGTGTGGCGCCAGTTCGGCCTGTGCGAAGTCGCGCGCTGCCTCGCGGTACGCCTGCTGCGCTTCTTCCAGTTCCGTCGTCATCGAGTGGCTCATGGCTGCTCCTGCCGTTACTTCAGGCTGATCGTGGTGTTGACGCCGTGGCTCAGCGTCTCGTCATCGAACCAGCGCGCGGTGACCGTCTTGGTCTGGGTGTAGAACAGCACCACCTGCTTGCCGTACGGGCCCAGGTCGCCCAGCTTGGAGGCGCGCGAACCGGTGAACGAGAACAGCGGCACCGGCACCGGGATCGGCACGTTGATGCCGACCTGGCCGACGTCGATGTCTTCCTGGAACTTGCGCGCGGCAGCGCCGGACTGGGTGAACAGTGCGGTGCCGTTGCCGTTCGGGTTGCTGTTGACCATCGCGATGGCGTCTTCCAGCGTCTCTGCTTCGAGGATGACCAGCACCGGCCCGAAGATTTCTTCCTGGTAGATGCGCATGTCGGTGGTGACACCGGCAAAGATGGTCGGGCCGACGAAGTTGCCCTTCTCGAAGCCATCGACCTGCGGCTTGCGGCCATCCAGCACCAGCTTGGCACCCTGCTCCACGCCCGAGGCGATCAGGCCTTCCACGCGCTCGCGGGCGCTGCAGGAAATGACCGGGCCGACGTCGGTGCCGGCCACGGTGCCGGCACTGACCTTCAGGGTCTTGGCCTTTTCAACCAGATCCTGCACCCAGTTGCGCGCTTCACCGACCAGCACCAGGGTGGAGGCGGCCATGCAGCGCTGGCCGGCCGCACCGAAGGCGGCGCCGACCATCGCGTTGAGGGTCTGTTCCTTGTTGGCGTCCGGCAGCACCACGGCGTGGTTCTTGGCGCCCATCATGCACTGCACGCGCTTGCCGGCCAGCGAGGCACGGTTGTACACGTGGGTGCCGACGCGCGTGGAACCGACGAACGACACGGCCTTGATGTCCGGGTGGTCGCAGATCGCGTTGACCACTTCCTCGCCACCGTGGACGACGTTCAGCACGCCCTTCGGAATGCCGGCTTCCAGGGCCAGTTCGACCAGGCGCATGGTGACCATCGGGTCCTGCTCGGACGGCTTCAGGATGAAGGTGTTGCCGGTGGCGATCGCCATCGGGAACATCCACAGCGGAATCATCGCCGGGAAGTTGAACGGGGTGATGCCGGCGCACACGCCCAGCGGCTGCATGATCGTGTAGGTATCCACGCCGTTGGCCACGTTGTTGGCCAACTCGCCCAGCTGCAGGTTGCCGATGGCGGCCGCATGCTCGACCACTTCCAGGCCGCGGAACACATCGCCTTCGGCGTCGGGCAGGGTCTTGCCCTGTTCGGCGGTGAGGATGTGGGCCAGCTCGCTCATGTTCTCGCGGATCAGCTGCTGGTACTTCAGGAAGATGCGCGCGCGGGTGCCGATCGGGGTCTTGCGCCAGGTCTTGAAGGCTTCCTTGGCGGCGGCGACGGCGGCGTCCACTTCCGCGGTGGTGGCGAACGGCACCTTGGCCAGCACGTCCTGGGTGGCCGGATTGATCACGTCCTGCCAGTGGGAGGTGGCCGATTCGATGAACTGGCCATCGATCAGCATGCGGATACGGGGCGCTTCAACAGTCATGACGACAATCCCACGGGCTCGAAAGATGCTTGGCATTATTCACAGCAGCCACCTCGATTTCCGGCCTGAATCCGCTTAATCTGGCCAACACGCCAGACGATTCATGTTAATTCTGTGAATTATTCATCCAGCCAGCGGCAGCTTGGCCTTCGCTTGCTGCGGCTGCGCGAGCAGCGCGGCTACAGCCAGGTGGATCTGGCCCGCGCCTTGGGCCTGTCGGCCAGTTACCTGAACCAGATCGAGCGCAACAAGCGCCCACTCACCCCGGCCGTTCAGAAGAAGCTGGGCGAAGTATTGGGCGACGTTTCCTCACTATTCGACGAAGATGAGCCTGCCGCGCTGCAGGAAGCGCTGGGCGAAACCCTGCGCGACCTGGGCCTGGCGGAGGTCAGCGCGACCGAGCTGCGCGCCTTGGCCGGCAACCTGCCGCAGGTCAGCCGCGCCCTGCTGGATCTGCACCGCCGCCACCTGGCGCTGCGTGAGCATGCCGCCGCCCTGGAGTTCCAGCTGGGCGAGCCCGGCGCCGGCAGCATCCTGCCCGCAGGCGACCAGGTGCGTGAGTTCTTCAACCGCATGCACAACCACATTCCCGAACTGGACGAGCTGGCCGAGCGTCTGTTCGCCGAGTGGGGGCTGTCGCCCGGGCACGTGGCACCACGCCTGCGCCAGCTGCTGGCCGACCGCCACGGCGTGCTGGTGGAAGTGGCCGCGCTGCAGGCCGGGCGCGAGAAGCGCCAGTACGATGCCGAAGCACGGCGGCTGTGGTTGCCGGACTACCTGGAGCCAGGCCAGCAGGCATTCCAGATGGCCGCCGAGCTGGCCCTGCACGGCTACCTGCCGCAGATCGATGCGGTGGTGGCACGTGCCGGCTTCACCGATGAGGCACGCATCGCTCAGGCCCGCATCGGTCTGTCGAACTATTTCGCTGGCGCCTTGGTGATGCCGTACATGCGCTTCCTGCGTGCGGCCGAGGCCAGCAGCTACGACATCGAACTGCTGGCACACCAGTTCGGCGTCGGCTTCGAAGCGGTCTGCCATCGGCTGAGCACGCTGGCACGGCGCAGCGCGCCCGGGCTGCCGTTCTTCTTCATCCGCGTGGACCGCGCGGGCAATGTGTCCAAGCGCCATTCGGCCACCGACTTCCACTTCTCGCAGGTGGGTGGTTCGTGCCCGCTGTGGATCGTCTACGAGGCGTTCAACCAGCCCGGGCGCATCCTTACGCAGACCGCGCGCATGCCCGATGGGCGACGGCATTTCTGGCTGGCACGGCAAGTCAGCAGTGGTCCGGTCGGCCATGGCCAGCCGCGCAAGACCTTCGCGGTGGCGCTGGGCTGCGATCTGCAGCATGCCGAGCGGCTGGTGTATTCGCTGGGGCTGGATGTGCAGAGCCCGGGCAATTCGGTGTCGATCGGCCCGGGGTGCCGGGTGTGCCCGCGGGAGGACTGCATGCAGCGTGCGTTCGCGCAGTTGCCGGGGCGGTAGGGTTGGTTCGGCAGGGCTGCGCCCTGCACCTGCAGAGGCCGAAGCAACGGCAACGGCCACGGCAAAAGCCGGCATTCCGTGGGATGCGGGATGGGTCCGGTTGCGGGGGACGCCGTGAATACGTCCATGTAGGCTCGGTCGCGCCATCCATGGCGCTCACGCCCCCGCAACCGGACCCACCCCCGCCTTCGACAGTTTCCCGCTGCTGTTGGTGGGTGCTGACCGTTGGTCGGTACGCTGCTGTTGGTGGGTGTCGACCTTGGTCGACACCGTAGATCCACGCCATGCGTGGATGGAATCCGATCGAGATCGAATATTTCGAGCCTTCATCGAAGCGCATCCACGCATGGCGTGGATCTACTAAACCTTTCGTGCGTAGGCTGCATCCCAATGCAATGCCTGCCCATGGAGACACCCATGTCCCTGTTGCGCTCTTGCCTGGCCCTGCTGCTCGCTGCCGTCGCCGCGCCGGCGTGGGCGACCTTTTCCATCGCCGCCTGCAACGAGGCCGGCGACTGCGGGGTGGCGGTCGCCACGCACAACCTGGCGGTCGGGGGCGTGGGGGTGCCGTGGGCGCAGGCGAAGGTCGGCGCGGTCGCCAGCCAGTTCGAGACCAACCCGACCTATGGGTCCAAAGGCCTTGAACTACTGGCCAAAGGTCGTACACCTGCACAGGTGCTGAAGCAGCTGTTGGATGAAGACGGCAACTTCGATGGCACCACGCTCGCCGAGCGCCAGGTGGGGCTGATCAGTGCGCGCGGTGGCAATGCGCAATACACCGGCGCCACCGCGCAGCAGGCCAGCTGGGCCGGTGCGCACGGCGACGGCATGTTGAGCGTGCAGGGCAATGGCCTGGCCGGACCGGACGTGCTGACGGCAATGCAACGTACCTTTACGGCTTCGCACGGAGCGCTTGCCACACGCTTGCTGGCGGCGCTGGAAGCCGGCCAGGCCGCGGGCGGCCAGCGCAGTGGGCAGTGGTCGGCCGCGCTGCTGGTGCGCACGCCGGGGGGCGACTGGCAGGACACCGATCTGCGCGTGGACGCCGACCCGCGCGCGGTCGCGAGGCTGCGCGAGCTGTACGACATGCGCCTGTCCAACGAGGCGATCATCCGCGCGGAGGAGCGCTGGGAGAAGGGTGATGTGGCGGGTGCGCGCGCTGCGCTGGCGACCTCGTTGTCACTGGCCCACGGCTGGGACCGCACCTGGGCGCGCGCTGCGCGCCTGGCGATGCGGCAAGGGGATATCGCACTGGCCCGCGAATACCTGGCCGGCCTGCGTGCGCTCAATCCGGGCTGGGTGAAGCAGGAGCTGGCGCTGCCGTTGTATGCACCCTTGCAGGATGATGCGGTGGTTGCCCCCTGGCGATGAGCCACCGCAGGGGTCAGATCCAATTTCCATAGGAGAACGGATCTGACCCCGATTCGAGATGCATCCACGCACGGCGTGGATCTACCAAGAACCGGCTCAGTAGATCGGCGTCACCTTCATCTGCGGCAGCGGACGCGGTGCGCCGTCGGTCAGGTCAGGACCCAGGTCCTCCCAGGTTCGGCCCTGCTCGACCATCTGCGCCCACAGCTGCTGCGAGCCGCGACGCTTGTCTTCCGAGCCTAGCTTGTACGACGGCGGTGTCGGTTCGCCGCGAGCGACCATCGAGTACGCCGCGCGATAGGCCAGTACCTGCTGCGCCGGGTCGTCGGTACGGGCCACTTCCAGCGTGTACCGTTGGTAGGCCGAGGCCAGGTTGCGCCAGCGGATCCAGTAGTGGTTCTCGAACGAGAACGAACAGAACCGCGCACCGGCCAGGCTGCCCTTGTCGGCGATGCGGGTCAGCACCTCCTGCGGCATGTCCAGGTTCATGCCACCTTCGTCGCCCTGCAGGCTCACATGCACGATGCGGTCGCGATAACCCGGCGCGCGCGCCTGCAGCAGGTCGCGCCAGTTCTGCATGGTCGCCACCACCGCGAACAGGAAACGCCCCAGCTCGGCTGCGGCCAGCGGCGTGGCAATGGACTGGTAATGCCGTTGCCAGCCGTGGCGGTTCTCGGTGGGCAGGAACACGGCATGCTCCAGTGCCTGCCGGCTACCGCTGCCCTGGCTCACGTCTTCGGCGTGCTGCGGGTAGACCAGGTTGATGGCGAAGGTCGGCCAGCGCGGCAATGCGGCGTCGAACAGATGGATCGGGAAGTTGCTGCTGATGCCACCATCGGAGAACCAGCAGATGCGGAAGGCGGTGATCACCGGACCGCAAGCCTGCCCGGCGCTGGTCAGCCCTTCCATGCTGTCGGCCACGTTGTGCTCGGGGTCGGCCGCCGGCACGGTGGGTTCGCAGCGGCGCTCGCGGCGCGAGGGTTCGTGCAGTGGCACCGCGCTGATCAGCAACGGGAAGCTCAGGCTCATGCGTGTGGCCACCAGCACCGGCAGCTTCGGGCCCTGCGGCAGGTGGTAGTACTGCCGCCCCTCCACGTCCAGCGGCGGGCCAGCCTGATCCACCAGCCACTGCACCACGCTGGCCGGGAACAACTGCTCGAACTCTTCGCGCAGGAACCAGAACTGCGCGCCGCCCAGTGGCAGCGTACGCGGCTCGTTGTGCGAGACGCAGGTGGTGATCATCTGCAGGCTGATCGCGTGCGGGCTGTCCGGCTCGCCGGCATAGCGCGGTGCGTCGTGCAGGTCGGCGAAGGTCAGCGGTGCATCAAGTGGCTTGCCTGACAACTGCTGCAGGCACTCATGCAGCCACTCGGTCAACGCCGGTTTGCGTGCATCGCGGCCGAGGCCACTGCACAGGCCCAGCAGGTTGCGCCGTGCCACGCGGGCCACGCGCAGCACGGCACCGGCCACACCGGCACCGTAGGCGCACAGCAGCGACGGCAGCAGCGTGGCGGCCACACCGCTCCAGCCGCCGCCCCACCCGCCCAGGCCCAGCAGCAGCGCCAGCGACACCAGCACTTCCAGCGGCGCGATCTCGAATACCGCCACCGCCAGGCACAGCAGCTTGTGTGGCAGGCCCGCATTGCCGGTCAGCACCACCAGCAGCCGATAGGCCGCACGCGCGCCCCGCGCCGGTTGGAACAGGCTGTAGATGAACCCGCGCCGCGACAGCTGCGCCGACACCGCCGACAGCCCCCCATAACCGGCATCACTGGGCAGGTGCTCGCCGGCCTGCTGGCGACGATCGCCGCATGCCGCCGCAGCCGCCACCGCCGCAGCAATGGCGCCGGCCGAGGTACCGCCGATGCTCTTGAAGCGATACTCGCGCGCCAGCGCCAGTACCGCATTGGGGTACACGATGCCGCTGGTGATGCCGCCTTTCATGACCAGATCGCAGTACTTCGCCGCCACGAGCCACCTCCCGTCTGTCGATGCCCAGTATGGCAAGCGGCGCTCTCACGGCCTGAGAAACGGACCAGAGCCCCGAGCTTTCATTGACCCTTGACCATTGCCCTCGACGCGTCCACCGTGGGCACGCCGAAGGTATCCCCGCCGCAGCGTTGATGGCGACAGGGATTTGAACGGGAATCCGGTGAAGGCGCCTGGCGCGCCCATTCCGGAGCTGCCCCGCAGCGGTGAATGGAAACGAATCCTGCCAACAGCACTGGGCTCGCGCCTGGGAAGCGGCAGGTAGTAGGTGGGCTGCGGCCCGTGTCCATCAGCCCGAATACCGGCCCCGGCCGGGGGACACGACCGTCCCCTGACTCGACCTGGACTCTCCGCGGGGAGGGTGCCGGGGCCGTCGCTGACCTGCGCGTGCGGGCAGTGCGGCCGCGTGCGTCCTTTTCACGGTATCCGGCCAGCCCTGTCCACCCACGCACAGATGCATGGGCCACCGCCGTTGCCGGCGGTCCATGCGGTACCTGACGATGACCGAGTTCCAACGCCCCACCCTGACCCTGCCTGCCAACGGCAAGCGCCTGCTGCTGCATTCATGCTGCGCGCCCTGCTCCGGCGAGGTAATGGAGGCGATCACCGCCTCCGGGATCGACTACGCGATCTTCTTCTACAACCCCAACATCCATCCGGTGAAGGAATACGAACTGCGCAAGCAGGAAAACATCCGCTTCGCCGAGCAGCATGGCATTCCCTTCATCGACTGCGACTACGACACCGACAACTGGTTCAGCCGTGCGCGTGGCATGGAGAACGAGCCCGAACGCGGCATCCGCTGCACGATGTGCTTCGACATGCGTTTCGAACGCACTGCGCTGTACGCGCACGAGCACGGCTACGACACCATCAGTTCGTCGCTGGGCATCTCGCGCTGGAAGAACATGGCGCAGATCAACGATTGCGGCATCCGCGCCGCCTCGCGCTACGAAGGCCTGCAGTACTGGGACTACAACTGGCGCAAGGGCGGCGGTGCCAGCCGCATGATCGAGATCAGCAAGCGCGAGCAGTTCTACCAGCAGGAGTACTGCGGCTGCGTGTATTCGCTGCGCGATGCCAACCGCCACCGTCGCGAGAACGGCCGCGAGCGGATCAAAATCGGCCTGCTGTACTACGGGCAGGACGCTGGGACGCCGCAGGGCGATTGACGTGTGAGCAAGGGGCGGCCACGCTGGTCGCCCTTCTCTTGTAGTGGATCTGCCATGACCGCCCTGCCCGCCGACGTCGCCCTGCTGGTGATCGACCTGCAGCCGGACTTCATGCCGGGTGGCGCGCTGGCCTGCGACCAGGGTGATGCGCTGGTGGCACCGATTGCCGGACTGCTGGCGCAGCGCCGCTACCGCACGGTGGTGGCCACCCAGGACTGGCACCCGGCCGATCACGCCTCGTTCGCCAGCCAGCACCCCGGCCAACGCCCGTTCGAGACCATCCTGCTGCACGCGCAGCCGCAGACCCTGTGGCCCGACCATTGCGTGCAGGGCAGCGATGGCGCCGCTCTGCACCCGGGCGTGGACTGGGCCATGGCCGACCTGATCCTGCGCAAGGGCACGCGCCAACAGGTGGATTCGTACAGCGCCTTCCGCGAGAACCACGGTCCCGATGGCGAGCGCCCGGCCACCGGCCTGGCCGGCTGGCTGCATGAGCGCCGTATCCGCGAAGTGCACGTGTGCGGCCTGGCCCGCGATTACTGCGTGCTGTGGAGCGCGCAGGACGCGGTGAAGTCCGGCTTCAAGGTGAAGTTCCTGTGGGAGCTGACCCGGCCGGTGACCGAGGCCAACGATACGATGGTACGCGAGGCGCTGGGCAAGGCGGGGATTACGCTCGCCTGACGCGCGACCGCCGGGCATGGCCCGGCGGACGCGGGATGGGCGATTACCGGAACACCACCGTGCGATGCCCATTGAGCAGGATGCGGTGTTCCACATGGCGGCGCACCGCACGCGCCAGCACCAGCGATTCGGTATCACTGCCCAGCCGCACCAGTTCGCGCGGCGCCATCGCATGGTCAACGCGGGCCACGTCCTGTTCGATGATCGGGCCTTCGTCCAGGTCCTCGGTGACGTAGTGCGCGGTGGCACCGATGATCTTGACCCCGCGCGCGTGCGCCTGGTGGTACGGCTGCGCGCCCTTGAAGCTGGGCAGGAAGCTGTGGTGGATGTTGATCGCACGGCCGGCCAGCGCGCGGCACAGCGTGGGTGACAGGATCTGCATGTAGCGCGCCAGCACCACCAGGTCGATGCGCTCACGCTCGACCAGGTCGATGATCTGCTGCTCCTGCACCGCGCGCGTATCGGCGGTCACCGGCAGGTGGTGGAACGGCACCTGGTAGGAGGCGGCCAATGGCGCGAAGTCGGCGTGGTTGGACGCCACCGCCGCAATGTCGACCTTCAGCTGGCCGCTGTGGGCGCGGAACAGCAGGTCGTTGAGGCAATGCCCCTGTTTGCTGACCAGCACCAGCAGGCGTGCGCGGCGGCGGCCATCGTGCAGCTGCCAGTCCATGCCGAAGTCCTGGGCGAGCGTGGCCATCGCGGCGTGCACGGTCTCCAGCGGCAGGCCGGCATCGCGATCGAAATGCACGCGCAGGAAGAAGCGGCCGCTTTCCTCGTCGCCGAACTGCTGGGCGTCGAGGATGTTGCAGCCGTGGTCGAACAGCAGGCCGGACACGCGATAGACGATGCCGGTACGGTCGGGGCAGGACAGGGTGAGGATGGAATCGGGGCGCATCGCCACAGTGTAGGGCAGCGCCCTGCCCAGCGGCCGGATGATCACGGGTGCAACCGACCTGCTTGGTTCAGTACCAAGCGATACTTGGATCTTCCCGTGGCAAGCTGGTCGGTCATGAACCTGTTGCAACTGATCCGCAGCTTCACCCGCACCGCAGAGACCGGCAGCATTGCCGCCGCGGCCCGCATCCTTGGCATCAGCGCCACCGCGGTCGGCCAGAACATCAACCGGCTGGAGGCCCATCTGGGCGTACGGTTGCTGAACCGCAGCACGCGGCAGCTGGCCCTCAGCGAGGCCGGCGCGCTGTACCTGGCGCAGGTGCGCCACATCGAAGCCGACCTGGCGCGCGCGCAGGCGATGGTCACCGCCGGTGACATCGAACCGGCCGGGCCGCTGCGCATCGCCAGCAGCAGTGCGTTCGGCCGCCATGTGCTGGCGCCGTTGCTGCCTTCGCTGCAGCAGCGCTACCCGCAACTGCAGCTGGAGCTGCGCCTGACCGACCGCGCCGTGCAGCATGGCCCGGAAGCGGTGGATGCCAGCATCCGCATCGGGGCCCAGCTGGAGGACGGGGTGGTGGCGCGGCAGCTGGCGCGTGTTCCGTTCGTGTTCTGCGCCTCGCCGGCCTACCTGAAGGCACGCGGCACCCCGCAACAGCCATCCGAGCTGGGCGGTCATCGCGGGCTGCTGCACCGCTTCCCCACCGATGGCCGGCCATTGCGCTGGGGCCTGCTGAAGGACGGCCAGCGCGTGGACGCCGCGCTGCCACCGAGCATGGTCTGCGATGACATCGATGCGCTGGCGACGCTGGCGGCGGCCGGTGCCGGCATCACCCGGCTGGCCGCCTTCGTGGCCGAGCCGTACCTGCGCGATGGCCGCCTGCAGGCGGTGTTCGGCGCCGACACCGCGTGGCGCCCGGAACCGATGGAGGTCTACTTCTGCGTCAGCGACCGCCGCGATTTCACCGCCAAGATCCGCGCGCTGTTCGATCACCTTCAGGCCGGCATCGCGCCGGCTTGGCGGGTGTGAGCCTCAGCGCGTCTTGAACACGCCACGCGCCTCGCGCGGCTCGCAGCGCAGGTACTGCGGCGCCGGCTCCACGCTGTCGCGCAATGCGGCAGCAGCGTGCCACGGCCAGCGCGGGTCGTAGAGGATGCCGCGTGCCAGCGCTACCGCATCGGCGTGGCGATGGCGCAGGATCGATTCGGCCTGCTCCGGTTCGGTGATCATGCCCACCGCGATCACCGGCATGCGCACCTTGGCCTTGATCGCTGCTGCGAACGGCACCTGGTAGCCCGGGCCGACGGTGATCTTCTGGCGCTCGTCCAGGCCACCGCTGGAAACGTGCAGGAAGTTGCAGCCGCGCGCGTCCAGCACCTGGGCCAGCGCTTCGCTCTGCACCAGATCCCAGCCGCCATCGACCCAGTCGCTGGCGGAGATGCGCACGCCCACGGCGACCTTGTCCGATACCGCCGCACGCACGGCGTCGAATACTTCCACGAGCAGGCGCAGGCGGTTCGGCAATGAGCCACCGTAGCCATCGGTGCGGCGGTTGCTCAGCGGCGACAGGAACTGGTGCAGCAGGTAGCCGTGCGCGGCATGCAGCTCGATCAGCTCGAAGCCCAGGCGCTCGGCGCGCACCGCACTGGCGGCGAAGGCAGCAACGAGCTCGGCGATGCCGGCCTCGTCCAGTTCCTGCGGCGCCGGATCGGCAGCATGGAACGGCAGCGGCGACGGCGCCACGGTGATCCAGCCACGCGTGTCGTCGGCTGGCAGTTGACCACCGCCGTCCCAAGGGCGGTTCACCGACGCCTTGCGACCGGCATGGCCGAGCTGGATGCCCAGCGGCATCGGCGACCAGCGGCGGACGCTGGCCAGCACCTGCGCCAGCGCTGCCTCGGTGCCGTCATCCCACAGGCCCAGGTCGGCCCAGCTGATGCGGCCACGCGGCTCGACCGCCGTGGCTTCCAGGATCAGCAGGCCGGCGCCGGACTGCGCCAGGTTGCCCAGGTGCATGGCGTGCCAGTCGCTGGCGCGGCCATCTTCGGCGGAGTACTGGCACATCGGCGCGATGACGATGCGGTTGGACAGGGTCAGGGGGCCGAACGAGATCGGCGAAAACAGCTGGCTCAAGACAGTGATGGGACGACGTAGGGGGGCATATTGCACCGCTGCGCGGCTCCCGGATCAACCATCTGGATGGATCGCTGTTTCGCGGGGACGGTTGTCGGTAGAGTCGACTGAAGTCGACTCTACCCAGCCGGTGATTCGATAGCCGACGCCAGCGCCTCGGCGCAGTCCCGCTCATCCTTGAACTGCAGCAGGTCGTCGGCACGGGTGCGGCCGCGGTTCAGCGCCGCCACCGGCAGTCCTGCCCTGGCCGCGGCCTGCACGAAACGGAAGCCGGAATAGACCATCAGCGACGAGCCCACCACCAGCACGGCGTCGGCCTGCTGCAGGTGCTCGTGCACCGCCTCCACCCGCTCGCGCGGCACGTTCTCGCCGAAAAACACCACGTCCGGCTTCAACACCCCGCCGCAGTGCGGGCACCCGGGTACCACGAAGCTGGAGAAATCGGTCTCCAGGTCGGCGTCGCCGTCCGGGGCGATGCCGGCCTCCAGCGTGTCCCAGCCGGGGTTGGCGTCCAGCAGGCGCTGCTGGAACTCCCCGCGATCGCTGCGCCGCTCGCAGCACATGCAGCGCACCAGGTCCAGGCGGCCATGCAGGTCGATCACGTTACGGCTGCCGGCGCGCTGGTGCAGGCCGTCCACGTTCTGGGTCAGCAGCACCTGCAGCTTGCCACGGCTCTCCAGTGCGGCCAGGGCCTGGTGGGTACCGTTGGGCCGGGCCAGGCCGAAGCGCGGCCAGCCCAGCAGGCTGCGCGCCCAGTAGCGCTGGCGGGTAGCGGCCTCGCCCATGAAGGCCTGGTAGGTCACCGGCGGGGTGCGCTTCCACTGGCCGTCGGCATCCCGGTAATCGGGGATGCCCGATGCGGTGCTGCAACCGGCGCCGGTCAGCACGAACAGGCGCTGGGCGCGGTCGATGAAGTCGGTCAGCGGCGAGGTCATGGCTGCCAGATGGGGGCGCCGCAGCGCCCGTGCAAGCGCCGGCTCAGGCGGCCGGCAGCGGCGGCACCGCGATCGGGTGGCCTTCCTCGTCCAGCGCGATCATCACGAAGTGGCCGCGGGTACAAAGCTTGCGCTCGCCGCTGTGCAGGTCCTCGGCGACCAGTTCCACCTCCACCTTCATCGAGCTGCGGCCGACTTCGACAATGCGGCCGATGGTTTCCACCATCTGGCCGATGCGGATCGGCAGTTTGAAGTCGACCTGGTCGCTGCGCGCGGTCACCACGGTGCGGCGCGAGTAGCGGGCAGCAGCCAGGAAGGCGGCCTTGTCCATCCACGCCAATGCCTGGCCGCCGAACAGGGTGCCCAGGTGGTTGGTGTGGTTGGGAAAGACGATTTCGGCCATGCGCACTTCGATGGGCGGCACGGTCTCGGGGATCGGGGTCATGGGGGTGCTTCGGTGTGGGGTGCTGCGGATTCTAAGCGACCGGCGTGATGGCCATCGGAATGCACGTGCAACGGTCACCCGGCAGCGGTGCCTGCGCAGGCCGCGCCTGCAGCAGGCGTTACACTGCGCCACGCCCGCTGCCAGGACTGCCCATGCCCGCCACTTCCGACCTGCTGGCCTTTGCGCTGGTTTCGCTGGCCATGGTGCTCACGCCCGGGCCGAACATGATCTACGTCATCTCGCGCTCGATCTGCCAAGGACCGATGGCGGGCCTGATCTCGCTGGGCGGGGTGGCGCTGGGCTTCGTGTTCTACATGCTGTGCGCGGCATTGGGCATCACCGCCCTGCTGATGACCGTGCCGTTCGCCTATGACGCGCTGCGCATCGGCGGCGCGCTGTACCTGCTGTACCTGGCCTGGCAGGCGCTCAAGCCGGGTGGCCGTTCGCCGTTCGCGGTGCGCGACCTGCCGCAGGACAGCCCGCGCAAGCTGTTCACGATGGGCTTCCTGACCAACCTGCTGAACCCGAAAATCGCGGTGATGTACCTGTCGCTGCTGCCGCAGTTCCTGCATCCGGACAGCGAAGGCAGCGTGCTGATGCAGTCGATCGTGCTGGGCTCCACCCAGATCCTGGTCAGCGTCAGCGTGAACGGCCTGATCGTGCTGACCGCCGGCAGCATCGCCGGCTTTCTGGCCGCGCGCCCCACCTGGCAGAGGGTGCAGCGCTGGCTGATGGGCACGGTGCTGGCCGGGTTGGCGGTGCGCATGGCGATGGAAGGGCGGCGCTGATTGTAGAGTCGAGCCATGCTCGACTTTCTTGCGAACAGCAGTCGAGCATGGCTCGACTCTACAAAAGCAGGCGCGCAACAAAAAACCCCGGCATTGGCCGGGGTTTTTTTGTTGCGACAGGCCGGGCCGGTTCGATCAGAAGTTCATGTCGAAGGCGACTTCGCCCTGCACGCCGACCTGGTAGGCCGAGACGCGGCGCTCGAAGAAGTTGGTCAGTTCCTGCACGTCCTGCAGTTCCATGAACGGCAGCGGGTTGCGCACGTTGTATTTCTTTTCCATGCCCAGCTTGGCGAAGTGCTGGTCGGCGCAGTGCTGCAGGTACTGGCGCATGTCGCGGGTGGAAATGCCAGCCACGCCACCGGACAGCACGTCCTCGGCGAACTGCACTTCGCATTCGATCGCTTCGGCCAGCATGTCGTAGACCTGCTGCTTCATTTCATCGTCGAACAGGTCCGGCTCTTCCTCACGCACCACGCGCACCGACTCGAAGGCGAACTCCATGTGCGCGCTTTCGTCGCGGAACACCCAGTTGGTGCCCGAGGCCAGGCCTGGCAGCAGGCCGCGCGAACGGAAGTAGTACACGTAGGCGAACGCAGCGAAGAAGAACAGGCCTTCGATGCAGGCAGCGAAGCAGATCTGGTTGAGCAGGAACTGGCGGCGCTGTTCGCGGGTCTCGATGCGGGTCAGGTCCTGGATCGAGTCGATCCACTTGAAGCAGAAATCGGCCTTCTTCTTGATCGAGTCGATGTTCTCCACCGCCGAGAACGCCTTGGCGCGCTCTTCCGGGTCCGGCAGGTAGTTGTCGAGCAGGGTCAGGTAGAACTGCACGTGCAGCGCTTCTTCATACAACTGGCGCGACAGGTACATGCGCGCTTCCGGCGCATTGAGGTGCTGGTACAGGTTCAGCACCAGGTTGTTGGACACGATCGAGTCGCCGGTGGCGAAGAACGCGACCAGGCGGTGGATCAGGTGGCGCTCACCCGGCGACATCTTGCTGTGCAGGTCGGTGATGTCGATCTGGAAATTGATCTCTTCCACCGTCCAGGTGTTCTTGATCGCGTTCCGGTACATGTCATAGAACTGCGGGTAGCGCATCGGGCGCAGGGTCAGTTCAAAACCGGGATCGAGCAGCATCTGCTTGGGCTTGTCGGCCATGGGTGTTTCCTTGTCTTCTCGGGTCAAAACGCCGGGCGTGGCCCGGCGCTACCTGGGTGTTTCCGTGCTGCGGCCGAGCGTGGCTCGGCTCTACAGGTGCGAGGTGCTCGAGTGCCGACCAACGGTCGGCACCCACCGCGCGGTGTGTTACTGGCAGGCCTCGCAGGCTTCCGGGTTTTCCAGCGAGCAGGCGATGGCTTCGTCCGGGCTGAACACCTTGGCCGGGGCCGCGCTGCTCACCGTGGTCTTGGCGATCTTGGTGGCCGGGCGCGAACGCAGGTAGTAGGTGGTCTTGATGCCCTGCTTCCAGGCGTACATGTACATGGAGGACATCGCGCCGATGTTCGGGCTTTCCATGAACAGGTTGAGCGAGGCCGACTGGTCGATGAAGGCGCCACGTTCGGCGGCCATGTCGATCAGCGAACGCATCGGCAGTTCCCACGCGGTGCGATAGACCTCGCGCAGCGTTTCCGGGATCTGTGGCAGACCCGCGATGGAGCCTTCGGCCAGCTTGATGGCATCGCGCATTTCCGGCGTCCACAGGCCCAGCTTCTTCAGCTCGTTGACCAGGTAGCGGTTGACCTGCAGGAAGTCACCGGACAGGGTCTCGCGCTTGAACAGGTTGGACACCTGCGGCTCGACGCACTCGTAGCAGCCGGCGATCGAGGCGATGGTCGCGGTCGGCGCGATCGCGATCATCAGCGAATTGCGCAGGCCGTGTTCCTTGATGCGCTCACGCAGGGCATCCCAGCGCGCAGTGTCTTCCGGCACCACGTTCCAGGCATCGAACTGCAGTTCGCCACTGGCGGCACGGGTGTCGTTGAACGACGGGTGCTTGCCGCGTTCCTGGGCCAGCTCGCAGGAGGTTTCCAGCGCGTGGAAGTAGATCGCTTCGGCAATCTTCTTCGACAGGGCGCGGGCCTCGGCGCTGTCGAACGGCAGGCGCTTGCGGAAGAACACATCCTGCAGGCCCATGCAGCCCAGGCCGACCGGACGCCAGCGCAGGTTGGCGCGGCGGGCGGTTTCGATCGGGTAGAAGTTCAGGTCAATGACGCGGTCGAGCTGGCGCACGGCCAGGCGCACGGTCTCGGCCAGCTTCTCGAAGTCGAACTCGTTGTGCTCGTCGAAGTGGTTGCCCAGGTTGATCGAACCCAGGTTGCACACTGCGGTTTCATCGTTGGAGGTGACTTCCAGGATTTCCGTGCACAGGTTGGACAGGTGGATCACGTTGCCCGGACGCAGGGTCTGGTTGCTTGCGCGGTTGCACTTGTCCTTGAAGGTCATCCAGCCGTTGCCGGTCTCGGCCAGCGTACGCATCATGCGGGCGTACAGCTTGCGCGCTGGGATGGTGCGGTTGGCCTTGCCTTGGGCTTCGGCCTGCAGGTAGGCGGCCTCGAAGGCTTCGCCGAACAGGTCGGTGAACTCCGGCACCACGCGCGGATCGAACAGCGACCATTCCTGGTCGGCCTCGACGCGCTTCATGAACAGGTCCGGTACCCAGTTGGCCAGGTTCAGGTTGTGCGCACGGCGGGCTTCGTCACCGGTGTTGTCACGCAGTTCGAGGAAGTCCTCGATATCGGCGTGCCAGGTTTCCAGGTACACGCAGGCTGCGCCCTTGCGCTTGCCGCCCTGGTTCACCGCGGCCACGGACGAATCCATGGTCTTCAGCCACGGCACGATGCCGTTGGAGTGGCCGTTGGTCGACTTGATGAGCGAACCACGCGAACGCACGCGGGTGTAGCTGACGCCGATGCCGCCGGAGAACTTCGACAGCTGGGCGATGTCGCCGTACTTGGCGTAGATCGACTCCAGCGAGTCCTGCGGCGAATCCAGCAGGAAGCACGAGGACAGCTGTTCGTGGGTGGTGCCGGAATTGAACAGGGTCGGGCTGGACGGCAGGTAGTCCAGGTTGCCCATGCGCTTGTACAGCGCCAGGGTCTCGGACACGTCCTCGCTGAGCGCACTGGCGATGCGCAGGAAGAACTGCTGCGGGGTCTCGATCACCTTGCGGGTGTGCGGGTGGCGCAGCAGGTAACGGTCATACAGGGTACGCAGGCCGAAGTAATCGAAGTTCAGGTCCAGCGAGATGTCGATGGCGTCGTTGAGCTTGCGTGCATTGGTCTGCACGAAGTTCAGCAGGCGGTCGTTGATCAGGCCGACTTCATGGCCACGGCTGACCGACTGCGAGAAGGCGTAGATTTCCTGGCCCGAGACTTCCTTGGCAATGTAGTTGGCCAGCAGGCGCGCAGCGAGGCGGCCGTACTCGGGCTCTTCACCGATCAGCAGGGCGGCGGTGCGGATGGACAGCTCGTCCAGCTCGCGGGTGGTGGCGCCGTTGTACAGGCCGGAAATGGTGCGGGTGGCCACGCGCATCGGATCGACGGCGTGCAGGCCTTCGGAGGAACGCTGCACCGCGCGCACGATCTTGTTCAGGTCCACCAGCTCGGTGGTCCCGTTGCGCTTGGTCACACTCATCGCGTTGGCCGTCGGCGGCGACGTCAACAGGAATTCGCTTTCCTTCTCGATGGTGGCGCTGGATTCGGTGCTCACGGCGTATGTCCTCTTGGCGTGATTTGGGGGTGCTCGATGCATCGGGGTGACGCAGCCCGGGACATGACGGCCCAGGATGGCAGGACGGCGTCGCAGAGGATGAGACCCTGCGCCTGCCACTGCCGTTGACGATCGCGGATGGGTGCTGCTGCCACCCCCAGACCTGGGGTTGCTGCGACCGACGGCCACAAGATAGTGGGGGTAATGGGGTCCGTCAACGCCAAATGTAGTGAAATTCGGCAATCCCTTGCGCCGCAAGGATCGTGCCATCGGCGCCCTGATCAGACGCTTCAGACCCGCCGGAACGGGCTGCGCAGTCAAGCCCGAAAGGCGTCACTGCGGTGGCACAACGCACCGCAGAAACGGAACAATGACAGCTTCACATGACAGTGATGAAGCTGGCTAGGGACAACCCTGTGGATAGGTGGTGGGCAGCCGGTGGGAATGCGGTGGACGTCGGGGATCACCCGCCGGGCAGCGACTCGAGGCCGCATGTGTCGGCCGGGCCGGAGGAGCGGCCGCAGGTAACGCCGTTTCGCCCTCCCCCCCCATTCATTGCCGGCCAGCGGCCGGGGGGGGGGG